>JACNJZ010000018.1 GCA_014382295.1 Candidatus Desulfobia pelagia
AGGCTTTTCAGCCCTGAATATTTCAAGGGCTTCAGCACCATCATTAGCCTCCAGCACCACATAGCCTTTTTTGCGGAGATAGGCAGATATGCTTTTACGCAAGATAACGTCATCTTCGGCAGTAAGTATTGTAAAAACAGGTTTTTTAGTCATTGTATCCCTCATCAGACATAATTCTCCAATGGAATATGATGGGTGGTATAGCGTTAATTATCCAGGGCCTTGCGAACCTTATTGGCAAGACTGTGGATTGAAAGAGGTTTCATGAGAAAATCCCGAAACCCAAGCTGTTTTGCTTTTTCAGGAGTGATAATCGAACTGTGTCCCGTGCAGAGAATTACCGGCAGATCAGGTCTTATTTTCATCATTTCCTTCCCCAGTTCGGAACCGGGAATTTCCGGCATGGTTTGATCGGTAATAACCAGATCGAACCCCTTAGGATTACTGCGAAATGCCTCCAGGGCAGCACCACCGCTTGTAAAGGAAACAACCTTATAGCCAAGATAGGCAAGAAGCTTTTCGCCAAGACCTGCCAGTTCCGGCTCATCATCAACAAAAATAACCGTCTCTGTTCCTTTCGGCAGATTCACGACCATACCACGAGCCTGTTCCGCTAAAACCTTTTCCAAAACCGGGAAATAGAGATCAAAAGTCGTTCCTTTGCCGGGCTCACTGGAAACATCAATGGCCCCCCCGCAATCATGGACAATGCCATGAACAACGGAAAGCCCCATCCCAGTACCCTGCCCCGGTTCCTTCGTGGTAAAAAAAGGATCAAAGATCTGGTCCACAACGGTGGAGTCGATGCCGCAGCCGTTATCCCGGACTGTGAGTTTGAGAAAATCACCAGGCTCCAGATCAGGGACAGTTTCTGCCAGTTTCCCACTAACAGATATGGGCGTAAGAGTAACCTCGAGGACGCCTGTTTCCTTAGGCATGGAATGCAGGCTGTTGGTGCACAGATTCATGACAATCTGATGTATTTCAGTGGGGTTGGCTTTGATTGCTTCCGGACCGGCGGCAATGTCATGTTTGATTTCGACGGTTGTCGGGATACTGGCACGGAGGAGTTTCAAGGCCTCTTTTACGGTAGGATAAATCTGGATTGGTGTTCGTATGGAATCTGCGCGGCGGCTGAAAGTAAGAATCTGCTGGACCAGATCCCTGGCCCGGACACTTGCCTTTTTAATCATCTGAAGTTTCTTTTCATGATCGGCATCATATTTTTTATCCAGAATGGCAAGATCCGTATAACCCATGATGGCACTGAGTATATTATTAAAATCATGGGCTATGCCTCCAGCCAGGGTGCCCACCGCCTCAAGTTTCTGTGACTGCTGGAGTTCCGCCGTTCTCTTTTCCACCTCTTCCACAAGAGAATGCTGATACCGTTTATTTTCCTCTTCCAGAGCCACCCTTTCCAGGGCCCGGCTTACAGCATGGCCAAGCAGGGCCATATCGTTTATCGGTTTTGTAATGTAATCCCACGCCCCCAGCTGAAGGGCCTTAATGGCATCATCGAGAGTTCCCATACCGGAGACGATAATAACCGGGGTATCCGGTGCCTCCTTTTTCACAAATGAGAGAAAGGCCAGCCCGTTTACAACAGGAAGCGCCAGGTCTGTCAGGACGATATCAGGCCTTTTTTTCTTAAACACATCGATTCCGTCCTGACCATCTTCGGCCTCATATACATGATACCCCTTCTTGATCATATAGGATACGATGGCCCGGCGGACAATGGGATCATCTTCAACGGTGAGTAATGTAGGCTGGGGCATGGTTACGGTTTACGGTTTACGGTTTACGGTTTACGGTTTACGGTTTACGGTTTACGGAATAGCATAACCTGCTGTTATTAAAAGATAAAAGAAAAAACAGGCTTCAAAGCGCACTTCAAGCGTTCGAATGCACATTATTATCGTATCACAGTTCAAATCCTGATATCAAATTAGTTTCGACCCGGAGATGGGCTTTTTTTTATTTCCCCTGAAGGCAACTTGGGTTTGACACTATTTTCTTCCTTGTGATAGACTTTGACCAGATAGTAGAAAATAGGGAAACCCAAGCGATACATGGCATAGCATCCTGTAGTACAACACCGTTGCCGATATAGACAGGGCGTCATATTTTTCACCGGAAAAGGAGTTCAACTCCTCTTTTTCCCAGGCGGAGACATGGAAGAAATCAAAATACAATACTGCTTTCAGCTTCCGGACAAAAGGCAGGAAGTTTTCGACATAGTTCTGGACAAAAAATCCATGGAGGCAATTGATGCACATCCGTCTCCTTCGCCGGAATGGAGCCGCCTGGAATTCCACCAGTGCCCCAACTGCCCCTGGCTGGAAGATGAAAGGCCGTGGTGTCCTGTGGCCGTGAAACTGGCCTCAATCGTCAACAAATTCGAAAATATCCTGTCCTATGATGAGATAGACCTGGAGGTTCATACCCGGGAGCGCGTTGTTTTTCAGAATACCTCAGCGCAGCGCGGCATTGCCTCGTACATGGGCCTGGTAATGGCAACCAGCGGCTGTCCGCACACCCTGTTTCTCAAACCCATGGCCCGCTTTCACCTGCCCCTTGCCAGTGAAGAGGAGACTATCTACAGAGCCTTTTCCATGCATGCCCTGGCCCATTATTTCCTGCAACCGGGCAACCTCGACTGCAAACAGCAGTTTGATTCCCTGAAAGACCATTACAGCGCCCTGCAGACGGTGAATGTGGCCATTGCCAAAAGGCTGAAAGCTGCCTGCAGCACGGATTCCTCGGTTAATGCCCTTATCAATCTGGACATGTATGCCAAGGCCATGCCCTACGTCATTGAGGAATCCCTTGAAGAGCTTCGCTACCTGTTCACTCCTGAACAAGGTGAATAAAACCAGACCCTATATGGCGATCTGCCATTGCTATAAGCATAAGGCAAAAATATGAATATGCGAGGCCTCCTGTCCACACCTCTGAGAAAAATTGTCACCATCAATCTGATGGCAATTCTCTGCGCCATACTCCTTGTCGGTGCATTTCAATATACAATTTCGACAAAGAAAGGGTTGCTGCATGCCGAAGAGCACCTGGATCATTTATCCTCAATCATCTCCCTGCAGATAGAGGAACTGTTTAAGGATGCCAAAAAAAATCTGCTGTTTACGGCATCGCTTCCTGAATTTTCAACCCTGCGCTATACCGACCAGATTGATCTCTCCATCAACGGCCTTCCTGAACACATAGACCGCGGCAAA
>JACNJZ010000165.1 GCA_014382295.1 Candidatus Desulfobia pelagia
ACTTTTCATTTTGGCAATGACACCGCTAGCGAGCAAAAAGTCAATTTTTCAAGGCTGCCTTAAGTTTTAAAGTGTGATAGTCTCTTTTTGAGTCTCATCAATACACTAAGAAATATCAGCCTTCTCCAACAGAAGAACGCAATTGAAACTGCTGACCTGCCAGGGCTTCAACCACGCCCTTTAATTCCAATGTCAGCAACAGCTCATTTACCTTCTGGGGAAGCATACCGCTCTGCCGGATGAGAGAATCAATTGGCTGGGGATAGATATCCATAAAACCAAGCAGTTTTTCTTCGTCAGCGGAAAGATCCTCTACCCCTTGAACTGTTTCTGCCAATCCATTTTCAATCGATCCGGAAGATGAAAAAAACGGCCCCAGCTCTTCCAGGATATCCTCAACCGTATGGACAAGCTTGGCTCCGTTCTGAAGCAGCCGGTGAGTTCCTTCACTTTTTGAAGAATCCACCCTGCCGGGAATCGCAAAAACCTCCCGGCCCTGTTCCAGGGCAAAATCGGCGGTTATTAGAGAGCCGGACTTTTTGGCTGCTTCAACCACGACAACACCAAGAGAAAGGCCGCTGATTATCCTGTTTCTGGCCGGAAAACGGAAGGCCTCAGGCCTTGTACCGAAAGGGTATTCACTGACAACTGCACCATTTGAGGCGATTTCATCGCAGAGATTTCTGTTCTGTCTCGGATACATTACATCTATTCCGCAACCAAGAACAGCGACCGTCGCACCAGACCCTTTCAAAGCCCCCTGATGTGATGCTGTGTCTATTCCGAGAGCCAGGCCGCTGACAACCGTTAGGCCCTGCAGAGTAAGCCTCCGGGAAAGATCAAAAGCGATCCTCTGGCCATATGTTGTTGATGCCCTGGCCCCGACCATCCCTATACTTCGGCTTCCGACAAAACCAGGATCTCCTTTCACATAAAGAAGCGGGGGCGGATCATGTATGTTTTTCAGCAGAGCAGGATAGGAAGAATCCTGTTGAGTGAGTATTGAGACATCTAACTGCTCGGCTTTCTGCAATTCTTTATCTGCAGCTTTCTTCAGGGTGTCAGCCTGTATCCCGGAAAGCACTTTGCCGCTGATACCAGGAACCCTTCTCTGCAGGTCCTCACGCGAAGACGAAAGGACCCTGCCGGGACCTCCATAAACGTCCATCAACTTTTTCCAACCCCGCGGACCAAGGCCGGGAACAAGAGACAAAGACAACCACTCCAGAAGAGAGTCCATTTTACATCAAATCCTGTAGACAGGTTTCAAGCTCCCTGCCAAGTATAAAAATAAGAGAAAGTATAAGGAGGAACAGGAAGAGTCAACACATTTATAAAAAAGGCAGGGACAAAAAAAGTATGCAGAATCAATCGATAAAGCTTTCCAGCTGGTTTTTTCGACTCGGATGTTTCAGTTTTTTCAAGGCCTTGGCCTCAATCTGCCGGATTCTTTCTCTGGTAACGGAAAAGTTTTTTCCAACTTCTTCCAGAGTAAGATCCATTTCAGTATCAATGCCAAATCGCATCCGCAATACACTTTCCTCTCTGGGACTGAGTGAGCTCAGAACTTTTCGGAGATTCTGACGCAGACTGTCTTCAATGGACGCTTCATGGGGAGCAATAGCATCTGTGTCTTCAATAAAATCAGTTAAATAACTATCCTCTCCATTGCCAATAGGAGTATCGAGGGAAACCGGATCCCTGGATACATTTAAAATATTGCGGACTTTATCAAGATCAACATCGATGCGCTCAGCAATTTCTTCCTGGGAAGGCTCGCGCCCCATTTCCCTGGAAAACTCTTTAGATCCTTTTATCAATCTGTTTATCGTATCCACCATGTGTACTGGAATCCGAATGGTGCGTCCCTGATCAGCAATGGCGCGATTAATCGCCTGCCGGATCCACCAGGTTGCATATGTGCTGAATTTAAACCCCCTCCGATATTCAAATTTATCCACGGCTTTCATCAAGCCAATATTCCCTTCCTGGATAAGATCGAGGAGCTGCAAACCACGGTTTGTATATTTTTTTGCTATACTGACAACGAGGCGCAAATTGCAGCGGGTCAGCTCTTTTTTCGCCTCCCGGCAGACCTCTTCACCAATAGTTATCTGAGCCAAGGACTGCAGAAGAGTTTCATGGTCGACACCATGACCATTTTCCAGATTGCGCAGCATGATATCCATCTTATCGGCATTCTCAGGTTCCGCGTTTTTCCTTTTCAGGACCGCCTCAAACTGCCGGGCAACAACTTTGACTTCCTGTACAATGCCAGTGATATACTTGTTGTTTATCCACAGATCGGCAAACTGGGAAACAAGAGCATGCCCGCTCCTTTCGATACGAACAAGCAGTTTAACAGCAGATCCCTGCCCCAGCAGACCATTTTGCATTTCCTCAAACAAAACAGCCCGTTCACGATCAATACGCTCTGCTTCTGCAACCTTATATAAAAAATCTTCCTCCAGGCCTTCCAGAGAAACCTCTTCAGGCTCACCAATTCCACGCAGAATATCTTCAATAGAGCAACTCTTATCAGCAAGGCTTTCAGCCAGATTCTTGAGACTCTTTAAGGCACAAGGCAAAATAAGGACAGCATTCTGAATCTGTTTCTGACCTTGTTCGATCTTCTTGGCAATTTCAACCTCTTCGTTAGACGAAAGCAAGGGGACAGATCCCATTTCCCGAAGATAGGCTTTTACCGGATCATCATCCAGGGGAAGACGCAGTGCCTTCGACTGAGAATCGTCTGAACCGTCATCGTCCGTGGAGACCAGACAATCATCATCCGTATCATTATCGCCAGAATCCGAATCAAAAATGGATGTCAGATCATCTTCCCTGTCATCTGCAAAGCGATCTTTACCGGAAAAGTCTTCCTTGTCAGATAATCTTTCAGTATCCCCAGAAGCAAATGCTGAGGTCGTCCTGGTCTTTCGAGCCGCTTTTCTCATATGTGTTTCCGTCCAACGTTTAAAATCGATTAGAAACTGTTAGCGTTCAGCTTTTATGCCAACGTACGTTTTATACTAACCTTTTATCGACAAGAGCAATGACTCCAGCCGAAAAGGGGGCTTTCCGGATGAGAATTAATTCACAGTCATCGCATCCATCTCTTTTTTCTTTTCAAGAAGCTGCATCATCAATGAATCGTCTCCTTGCTGCTGCGCTTCATTTATCTGCTTTACAACCTGGGCCTTATTCTTTTCCAGCATCTTCCGGCGCACCCAGCCTTCCATTTCACTGGCCATATCTTCTTTGGTCTCATCCGAATACAAAGACGCCGACAACAACAACTTAGAAACCAAAGCTTTATGAGGCCCTTCAATGCAGTCCAAAAGAAGCTCGGGACTGATCTCACCGCCGTCCCTGGCAAGATATTTCATGTGCCCAATAATATCCCGGGCCTGCTCACCCGTAAAAATATCCTCCAGCCCTGCCTCAATAAACCGGGGAAGCACATCCGGATAGACCAGCAGAAATTCAAGCAGCTGCTGGTGCTGGGTTGAAAGTCGCTCTATTTTCCGAGGTGCTTCCGACGCTTTTTTATACGATGAAGGAGCCTTGGCAAGATGATTTCTCATCACATCAGGACTGATCCCCAATTTTTCACTGAAATGCGACACAAAAAGAGTCTGCTGCAGCTTACGATTGTCAATTTCTCCAATGACAGGCTGCAGGTCCTGAATTATTCTTCCTTTTCCCTCGAGGCTCAAGCCATGCTGTGCAACAAAATGGTCAAAAACAAACTCAGGCAGGGGGAGTGCTTTTTCAATTAGTTTCTCAAGGGCGTTACGACCTGATCCTCTGATAAAACTGTCAGGATCTTCACCCCTCGGCAAGGTGACAACCTTTGCCTGGAGCTGCTCTGAGAGAAAAAGTGGAACTGAACGAATCGCCGCCTTGAGACCGGCCTCATCACCGTCAAAAAGGATGATCGCCTCTTTGGCATACCGCTTCAAAATCTTTACATGATGTATTGTCAAGGCCGTACCCAAGGGGGCGGCGATATGATCAATCCCCTTGCTCACCAAAGTAAGCAGATCAAAATTTCCCTCCACCACCAGGCACTTTTCAGCAGACTGAATCGATGCTTTTGTCTGATAAAAGCCAAACAGGGTGCGGCTTTTATCGAAAACCGGAGTTTCCGCAGTATTCAGGTACTTCGGCTGGCCTTTACCCAGAATTCGACCACCGAACCCCACCGGCTGACCGCTCAGGGAAAAAATGGGACACATGATCCTGTCCCGGAAGCGATCATAACAGCCCCCTGTATCTTTTCTGACAACAAGACCGGCTTCTCCAGCCAGGTCCTCTCCAAATTCTGTTCCGGGAAGTTTCGCAGTAAGAAAATCCCAGCCGTCCGGAGCATAACCAAGCTGAAATCGCTTGATCACTTCAGCGCTCACACCTCTTGCGTTCAGATACTCCCTTGCCTTTCGTGCCGCCGGATTCTCCAGCAGAAAAGCGTGAAACTGCTGTACCGCCCAGCCATTAACCTGAAAAAGTTTCTGCCTTTTTTTAAGGCGCTCCTGCTCCTCCGGGGAAAGAGTTGTTTCAGCCAGCTGAACACCATAGCGCCGGGCCAGGTCCTGAAGAGCATCCGGGAAAGTCATATTATGAAGCTTCATCATAAAAGACAGGACATCTCCACTTTCCTTACAGCCAAAACAATGGTAAAATTGTCTGGTTGGGTTTACCGAGAATGAAGGCGTTTTTTCAGAATGAAAAGGGCAGTTGCCAAGATAATTTGCTCCCCTTTTCTGCAGTTCAACATGCTCGCCGATAACTTCAACAATATCTGCCGCATCTTTGACCAGCTGTGCAGAATTATTTTGAAAAACCGCCATATTGCAAATATCTCTTTCCGTAGGAATTTTCGATCAGGTAAACCTCTCTTTCCTTTTCCCTTTATCTGAGGATGTGTCAAGGAAAAAATTCTTTAAGTTTAAAGGAGTTAGGCCCATGACGTCTGACATAACCAAGTTTCTGAGCTACGAAATAAAAAAAGAACTGGCAGAAAGATATTTCGGTTTCCGAAAACTCATAGAAGAAGATAAAGGAAGTCTGGAGAAGGACTTACGGCTTTCCAGTCAGACCATTGGCAACAGAATTGTTATTGACCTGTCCCGAATATATATCCTTCTTCAGGATGAATCTCTGATTGATCAATTTCTGACATTGACAGGACTCGGTGAAAAGTTCTTTTATGACCCCTACATTCCAACCTCTCCGACTATCAGGACAAGGGTATTTACCGGCGTGAAGACCAAGGGGCTCACAGCCTCCGGGCGATTTAAAAACCTGGTCATGTGTTTATATGAAGCATTAAAAAAGGATATAGACGAATATCGTGAAAAGCTGACAGAGCTCATTGACAGCCAGGAAACCATCGAAGAAGAAATAAATCTTTTTTACCGAAAAAATGATATCGGTACCATAATGGGATTTCTTCGTAATATTGATGGCAACCATAACTCGCATGGAAGCCTTGCAGGTGGCCTCACCAGCGGTTTTTCAGAAAGTATTGAAAATAAAATGCGGGTCCATCCTCCTGCAAAAGTAATAGAGGAAATGCCGATGCTTCCCCCTCTCCCCCCCCTTTCCCAGATAAAAAAAGAAATAAAAAATCTGGCAGAGAAAGCTTTCAAGCTCAATGGAGACATCATTTAGCTTATAAAAACGTAACTGTTCAGGAGTGCCTCATATTTGTTTATTTGGGACTTCGAAGCATACGCGTGCTATTCGAGAAAGACAAAAATGAGAAATAAAATACCTCTCTTTTTGCCTTGCCAATTTTAAACTTTGCCTTTTGCCTTTCAAATACACTATGCAGCCACATTATACATCCATAGCCTTTTCCCTGATTGCTCTGGCCGCAGGACTGGGCCTGCTTGTAGCGGGGGGGGAACTCCTTGTTTCCGGCGCTGTCAAACTTGCAGGCCGTTGGGGGATGAGTCCCCTGCTCATTGGCCTCACAGTGGTTGCTTTTGGTACATCAACCCCGGAGCTCTTTGTCAGCCTGTCGGCTAACCTTCAGGGCCAGCCTGACATCCTTGTCGGCAACGTAATCGGCAGCAACATAGCCAACATAGGCTTGATCCTTGCCTGCTGCGCCCTTATCACACCTATACGTGCGCCCTTCTCTTTTTTCGCCACCGAGCTTGCCTGGGTACTAACAGCAAGCCTCGTCCTGGTGGGCCTCACTTTCTATGGCTCCTTCGGCCGAATTCCAGGAATTCTCTTCATTTGCGCCCTCGGCCTTTTCACATACTCGACGTACAAAAACGGATCGGCACAACCGGCTGAAGAGGATGCACCTCCCCAGTCCTCCTATTTGACCAGCATATCTCTCTGTCTTGCCGGGTTTGCCGGCCTGGGATACGGCTCAACTCTTTTTATTAACGGAGCGGTGGACCTTGCCCTGTTCTTTAACATCCCCAGCCTGATCATCGGACTTTCCATTGCCGCTATCGGCACCTCCCTGCCGGAACTCGCATCTTCTGTCTCAGCAATTCGCAGAGGAGAATCGGCTCTTCTGCTTGGCAATGTCATTGGCAGCAACCTTTTCAATCTCCTTATGGTTATGGGCACTGCCGCGATAGTCAAACCTTTTGCCCTTCAGCCCCAACTCCTCATCCGTGACCTTCCCGTAATGATTCTTTTTTCTGCAGTACTTGTCCCTATGTTTTATTATGGCAACAAAATAAAACGAATCCATGGTTTTTTATTGCTCCTGGGGTACGTGGGATATATCTTGCTCCTTAAGCCATGATGAGCGTCGACTTGCAGCTGCAGCATTACAAGGTAGCCTACAGTCATTTTCAACACAAAACCAAAGATACTTAAAAAAACAATCAAATCATGAAAAACAGATACGATGATATCGAAGCAAAGGCCCATATTGAAAAATATGCAGATTACCCCGAAGAACTTGCCCTGCGGGTCTACACCTCCAGACTAATTGGCCAGGAGGAGGATCTCGTTCTCCACGGCGGAGGCAACACTTCTGCCAAGGGTCGTATCGCCAATATCCTTGGCGAAGAGATGGATGTTATTTTCGTCAAGGGAAGCGGATGGGACCTGGGCGATATCGAGCCGGCAGGTCTGCCCGCCCTGGATCTGACATACCTCAGGAAACTTCGCGCCCTTGACAACCTAAGTGATGAAGAAATGGTAAATCAGTTTCGAATCCATCTTCTTGATGCCTCCTCTCCGAACCCGTCCATTGAAACCCTTGTACACACTTTCCTGCCCCCGGCTTTTATTGATCACACCCACGCTGACGCCATTGTCATTCTGACGAATATAAATGACTGTGAAACCGTGCTCAGGGAAGCCCTGGGCGACAATATCGGCATTCTTCCCTTTATCATGCCCGGATTCCCTCTTGCCAAGGCCGTGGCTGACATGTATGAAGCCAACCCGGATATGGAGTGCCTCATCCTCCGCAACCACGGAATTTTCACCTTTGGCAATGATGCCCGCACAGCCTATGACCGGATGATTCACTATGTGACCCTGGCAGAAAAGTACATCGCCGGCAAACAAACACCTCCAGAAGCAACGGCTGCAACCGACACCTGCCCTGACGAAACTGTCCTCTTTCCCCTTCTGCGGGGGGCTCTGGCACATACCGATCAACAGGGCTATAACCGAGTCTTCCACCTTCACCTGAGGAAAAACGCCCAGATACTTTCAGCTCTTTCCCGGCCTGATGCCAGGGAACTTCTGGTCAGCGGTGTTTTAACACCGGACCATGTAATCCGAACCAAGAACTACCCTCTCTTCCTCGACTTCAGCGGACTCTCCAGTGAAGAAGAAATTGCCGCCCTGATTCACAATGAAGTTGCATCCTACCAGGAAAAATACAACCGCTATTTTGCTGAACAGATCAGAAGCAAAAAGATTAAACGGACCCGGCTGGACTCCATGCCCCGGGTTCTGTTCATTAAAGATATCGGCATTGTTACCGCAGGAAAAACACCAAAAGATGCCATTATCTCTGCAGACATAGCTGCCCACACCCTGGGAGCAAAACTTCAAGGTATCCACATTGGACAATACAGGGAGCTCGATGCCTCCTTTATTTTTGACATGGAATACTGGAGCCTGGAACAGGCCAAGCTCGGCAAGGGATCTCCCAGGCCACTTGAAGGCAAAATTGCCCTGGTTACAGGAGGTGGTGGTGCCATTGCCTGTGGAATAGGAAGACAGCTTCTGGCGGCAGGCGCACGCGTTTTTCTCACCGACATTGATGCAAAAAGACTTCACAAAGTGGAAGAAATACTGGCAGCCCAATTCGACAGCAGGATGATATCGTCTCTTGTTATGGATGTCACAGATGAAGATTCTGTTCAGCAGGGCATGAATACCCTTGTGCAGCAGGCAGGCGGTCTGGACATACTCGTCCCCAATGCCGGGATCGCCCATGTTGCCAGACTTGAAGACCTTGAAGACTCTACCCTTCAGAAAGTAATTGATGTAAATCTCATTGGTGTTTTCCAGGTAATAAAAGCGGCCATCCCTCTTTTCAAGCGCCAGAACTTTGGCGGCCATATTGTCATTAACAGTTCGAAAAACGTTTTTTCACCGGGAGCTTCCTTTGGAGCATACAGCGCCTCCAAGGCAGGAGCCCATCAGCTCGGCAAAATAGCAGCTCTTGAACTGGCGGAAATTGATGTTCGGGTTAACATGATTAATGCCGATGCAATATTCAACGATCAGGAGGTCAACTCAGGCCTCTGGGATGTGGTGGGTCCGGACCGAATGAAATCGAGAAATCTTGATCCAGAGGGACTGAAAGAGTATTATCGCCAGCGAAATCTCCTGAAGACGGAAGTCCTGGCCGACCATGTTGGCAATGCCGTGGTCTTCTTTGCAAGCGGCCTAACGCCAACAACAGGCGCCACTCTTCCTGTCGATGGAGGGGTAGAAGGGGCGTTCCCGCGATAACTATCGTAAACAGCTGACTTAACACTTCAGGATACTGTGAAAAATAATGAAAAGACAATTTTTCACAGTACCCTTCATACTTTCAATATAATAACCTAAAGGTCTTACTATGGCAGAAATACGAAGCACAATGGATATGGTGTTGGAAAGGGCCGCCAGAATGGAAGCCGAAGCCGCCAATACCCACAACAACGATGAAACGCTTCAGGCTGGGATGAAAACCGCCGCTTCTTATATGCGCGATGAAGATGTTGACCTGGTAAAAGATCTCAACAGTTACCAGGATAAAGACAAAGCCTGTGTCCTCAAGGGCCTTATCCAGATCTTCCTGCGCAACATTATGCTGCCCAGAGAAGACGATGACCAGGCCGGCGCCAACAGGGCCATGCAGGGTCTTGTCGAACTGGGCCAGGGAAGTGGAGATCTTCTTTCCATATTCAGTGATATGAAATCGATTCTGGACCGCTATTCAGAGCATAAAAAGCAGCTTAAACAGCAGCTGGAAGAACAGTTCTCCCAGCAAATGAACATGATGGAGCAGGATCTGGCCAAGAAAACCGGTGTCAGCATGAAGCTTGAGCCATCCCAGCATCCAAAATTTGCTGAAGAGTGGCTCAAACTGCGCGGCCAGCTTAATGAGCAATATGGTCAGGCCCTTGACCAGTACAAACAGCATATTGAACAGCAACTGACAGCAATGCCATGAATTTCTCGCTAAAGTTCTCTGCTGATGCAGAGGCCTCCCCCCCTGACTGGGAAAAAGCTGCTGAAATACTTTCCGGATGGGCCCAAAACCATCAAGTCACCATACCGTTCCCACTGACTGCGCTTTTGCCATGTCCAGAACTGCTTGTTGACATTTCTCCTTCAGAGATCGATATCCTTTCTCTTTTCGATTCATTAACAGAACCGTTTTACGATATGGATATAAATATCGAAATCGAAAGGCATTCCTTCCCCCTGCTGGAGACCTCGAATGAATCATAATAAAAAATCAAAATGATGCCTCCTTCTCTATCCACACTGCAAAAAGCTCTAAAACGAAAAAAGCTTGACGCGGTCCTTATTACCCAGCCTGAAAATCGCCGCTATTTAAGCGGCTACACAGCCACGGACTCTTCCATTTCTGAATCCTCAGGGGTCCTGCTCATTCCGGCACAAGGCTCACCCTTCCTTCTGACTGATTCCCGCTTTGACATTCATGCCAGAGAAGAGGCCAACGGTTTTGAGGTGGCTCTCTACCCCAAAGGACTTCATGCCCTCCTGAAAAATCTTCTTCCCAGGCTTGGCATTAAACGCCTGGGTTTTGAAAGCCATTACGTCCTGCACTCCACAGCCGATAAAATGACCCGGGTGCTTGGCAAAAAAAATGTTGAGCTTGTCCCCCTCACCGGCCTTATAGAAAAAATGCGGATCAGGAAGACATCGGAAGAAATAGAAAAAATAGAAAAATCTGTTTTATTGAATGAACAGGTTTTCCAGGAAGTCTATAGACAGCTGAAACCTGGAATGACCGAAGTGGAAGTGGCCCTGCATATTGAAACCGTCATGCGGCTCAAGGGGGCGGAAAGGCCTTCATTTGACACCATTGTCGCTGCCGGACCAAACAGCGCCCTCCCCCATGCTGTTCCAACCAGCCGCCCCTTGCAGGAAAATGAGCCCATTGTCATTGATATGGGGCTTATCCTGGACGGCTACTGCTCAGACATGACCCGTACCGTTGTTCTCGGCACTCCAGACAACAAAACCAGAACACTTTTCAGGCTGGTCCGCAAAGCCCAGAAAGAAGGCATGGCGGCTATCAAGGCCGGGGTTATCGCCAGGGATGTTGACCGGGCCGCCCGCCAGGTAATCGAAAAAGCCGGCTATGGCGACAGATTTGGTCACGGCCTGGGGCATGGCGTCGGGATCGCCGTCCACGAGCCTCCTTCTCTTGGCAAACGCAGCAGAAAAAAACTTAAAGAAGGCATGGTGGTCACTGTGGAACCTGGTATATATCTTCCAGGCTGGGGAGGTATTCGACTGGAAAATATGGTGGAAGTCCAGACAGGCGGCTGCCGGATTTTCAACCGGGACACAACTTTTCTTGACATTTGACGGAGAGCCCAGGAACACAACAACATGAAAGAACTTCGTGATATTGTAATAGCTTTCAACAATGAGCGGGATTGGGACCAGTTCCACTCCCCGAAAAATCTGGCCATGGCCCTCATGGTGGAAATGGCCGAACTTCTCGAACATTTCCAATGGATCTCCGAAGAACAGAGCCGCAACCTCAGCTCGTCTAAAAAAGAACACATAAGCGAAGAAATTGGCGACGTACTTATCTACCTGGTCAACCTGGCTGACAAGCTTGGCATAGACCCGATCCAAGCTGCAAAAAACAAGATCAAACAGAATCACAAAAAATATCCTGCAGCCACATCCAGAGGAAAATCACTTAAATATGATGAATATGAATAAATCCATTGAAATAGAAATCCTGTCTGCCCCCGGCTGAGCGTCACTTGAACCTACCAGGGTCATGGTGGGCAAGATTATCGAGGAAGAAAACGCGGCCTGTCTGGTCAAAGAAACCCTTATCCAATCGGTGGAGGAAGCCCTTGCCGCTCACTTTCCGGGCTCACCGACTGTAAGAATTGAAGGGGTGGATGTTGATCCAGGTATCCGGTTGAAAAGCAATTTTGGCATGGGCTGACGTCTCTATCCTGACGAAGCAGGTCGCTTCAAAAAACAGGTTCCTCCCAATATGGTCAGAAAGTCCATTCAAGAATTCACGTCCACCAAATAACGTTAATCAATTGCAGAAATCAAGAGAGTCTCATACGTCCTCATCGGACTTTGCTCCGCCGCACTGCCTGCGCCCGCCCCTCGCAATGGCCCTTCAGGAAAATGCGGAAAAATGCATCGAATGCAACCTCTGCGTCAAGGAATGCCGGTTTCTGCAGCAATACGGCACACCCCGGCAGATTTCCCGGCGCTATGATCCGGCTTCAAGAGAAAGCAAAACACTTGCCTTTGAGTGCAGCCTGTGCCGGTTGTGTGAAGAAGTCTGCCCTCCCAAAATCGGTCTCAACCCCGCCCGGATGTTTCTCGAAATGCGCAGAGAGTCTGTGGACCGGGATGGTGGAAATTTTACACATCATGGAAGAATTCTTAACTATGAAAAGCGGGGGACCTCGAAACGCTATTCATACTATGCGTTACCTGAAAAATGCGACACTGTCCTGTTTCCAGGCTGCACCCTGCCGGGCACAAGACCAGGCCTGGTCATGGCCCTGTTCGACCATCTGCAGAAAAACATCCCTTCACTGGGTATCGTTCTGGACTGCTGCACCAAACCATCCCACGATCTTGGCAGAGAGAAATACTTCCAGACAATGTTCTGTGAAATGAAAGAATATCTTCTCTCCCACGATATCAGGAATATTCTTGTTGCCTGCCCCAACTGTTACAAAGTCTTCAGGCAATATGGCGGGAAACTCACAGTAAAAACAGTGTATGAAGTCCTTGCAGAAACATCACTGCCATCCACTGAAAACATTTCCGCCTCCATCACCATTCATGACCCCTGCAGTACGCGCCATGAAAACGGTATTCATCAGGCTGTCCGAAAACTTGCCGCAGCAAAATCCCTGCGCCTTGAAGAGATGAAACATCATGGTAAAAAAACTCTCTGCTGCGGCGAAGGCGGCTCTGTCAGCTGTCTTGCTCCCGAACTGTCTCAGGAATGGAGCCGGCGCCGTAAAAGTGAGGCCCTGGGCTCTGTGATCTTGACATATTGTGCCGGGTGCACAGGTTTTCTCGGTGCTATCACCCCGACACACCACATTTTAGACCTTCTCTTTGATCCTCAGCGCACTCTTGCCGGCAAAGTAAAGGCGGCCAGGGCTCCCTTCACATATCTTAACCGCATACTCCTCAAAAAGAAGTTCAAAAAGAAAATTCAGGCTGCCGTCTCCAGGGAACGAAAAAACAAGTAACACCAGAAGCGTCCTTGCGCAACCGGCCTTCAGGGAAAATCATTGTCCTTCAAATCCTGAAGGGAATAAAACGTTCCGCGCCAGTCGATTCCCCCCCTGATGACTGTCATCAACACTGCTTTCCAAGTCATATAAAGCCGGATGTATGGTGTCACCGGAAACCACATAACAGGCCGGGGACTCATATCGCTTTTGAGTGCCGCCGCCAGAAAAAAAGCACCGGAAAGTATGACAATAGCCAGGTTGGCCATCCAGGCCAGCCCCTCTGTGAACAGTAATGCCCAGACTGGCCATATACTGACCAGAATCTGCAGCATCGTAAAAAGGCAGAACCTTATCAAACTGTAGTTCAGGGCTGCAAAAGTATTTTTCATGAGGCCCGTGGTCATTTCTCGCACCGACCCATACCATTTGACTGAGATGAAATGATTCCCATAAAGGCAGTCCTGCAGAAAACCTGCCTTTTTTAACATTTGTCCAAGCTTGAGGTCATCCAGCGGACAGAGACGAATAGTCTTGTGGCCTCCGACCTTCCAATAGGATTCCTTTTTCACCAGATTAAAAGCACCGACACCTACAAAGCTTTCAGAAGAAAAGTCCGCGGCCTTCCAGGGCCGCAGATAACTGACAAGGCCGACACCAAGCTCTATCACCACCATCTGCAGAAGACTCGATGGCAGTATAGCTTTAAAAAAAAGTGCCAGATGATCCAGCTTCTGCTCCAGAGTAAAGGTAATCGCTCTTTTCAGGGTAGACGACTCCATGACCACATCTGCATCGGAAAAAAGTAGGTAATCCCCGGATGCCTGCTGTGCTCCAAAGTACAAAGCATGATTTTTACCGAGCCATCCTTCAGGCAGTTTTTCAATGTTGACTACTTTGAGCCTGGGGTACTGGAAAGACATTTCCTCAAGGATAGACCCGGTCCTGTCTGTTGACCGGTCATTGAGGACAATTATTTCCATGGGTTCATAGTCAAGACTGAGCAGTGAAAGCAGTCCTGATCGAATATTTTCCTCCTCATTTAGGGCAGGAATAATCACCGACACAGACGGAAAAGAACCCTTGCGCTCAGGATCAACAGTATCGAGCCACCCTATCCGACCCGCTCCGCGAATACCCTCAATCCCAAAAACCGCCATACCCGCCAGGGTTATCATTGCTACCCAGAAAAAAATATCCATCTCACTCTCTCTGCTTCTTCTCTGATATTGACAGCCTTTCTTGTTTTTAGTACTTCAGAGACTGTTCTACTCACCTCAAAATAAAGGCATCATGTTGAAACAAAATCCCATCAGCAGTTTCCGGCAAGGTTTTTTTTATCCCTTCCGTGCTTTTCGGTTTATCAGAAAACACCCTCGACTCTATACATACATCCTTATTCCTTTTTCTATCAACCTCGGAGTTTTTTCACTGACGATCTTTTACGGACTCGGCTTTTTCTTTGACCTGGCCAGCAGGTATGTTCCCCAGGGAGATGCCTGGTACTGGTTTCTGCTTAATTACCTGCTCATGGCAGTAGCCATTCTCGTTACCCTGGTTCTTGTCTTTTTCACATTCACTGTGGTCGGCAGCCTTATCGCCTCTCCTTTCAATGACATCCTTTCCGAGCGCACCGAAGAACTGCTCACAGGAAAGACCTCTGATGAACCCTTTGTCCTGAAAACGTTTTTCACGGATTCTGCCCAGGTTCTTCTTGTCGAGTCAAAAAAAATCGGTGTTTTTCTCATTGGAATGCTCCTGCTTTTCAGCCTCAATATTCTACCGATTATTGGCTCCCTTCTTTTTTCAATACTGTCAGTTGCCTGGACGGTTTTTTTTCTGGTAATCGAGTTTACCGGATATGTCTTTTCCAGAAAACGACTTGCCTTTCGTCAGCAACGGCACATTATTTTCAAGGAATTTTCACTGATGGCAGGATTTGGCATAGGTGTCTTCTGTGTGCTTGCAATACCCTTTTTTCAATTTTTCGCTATTCCTCTGGGGGTTGTCGGGGCAACACTTCTTCTATATGATTCCGGCACTCTTTCCTCTGACTCTCAGATAAAAGGATAGTTTCCCTCACCTTGTAACACTTCGTTTCTTGATAGATAATAAATTACCCCGAAGGAGGTACACCATGCAGATTCTCATTCTTTACTACTCAAAAGGCGGCAACACCAAAAAACTGGCTGAAGAAATTGCCAAAGGAGTCTCTTCCACAGGAGCCGAAGCTGTTCTCCGTGCAACAGAAGATGTCAGCAAAGACGATTTTCGCAACTCCAAAGGCATCATCGCCGGTTCCCCCGTATACTTTGGCGTAATGGCTGCCCAGCTCAAAAAAGTCTTCGATGATTTTGTCAGCCTGCGTCGCGAAATGGAAAACAAGGTCGGGGCTGCCTTCGCAACCGGCAACCACCATACCGGCGGCAAGGAAACAACCATATTATCCATCCTGCAGTGCATGATGATATATGGAATGATTATTGTCGGAGATCCGATGGATGCATCCGGTCACTATGGTGTTGCCTGCTGCAAGGAGCCTGATGAAACCGCCATCCAGGATGGCTTCAAACTGGGCAAGAGAGTTGCTGATTTATGTGCCAAATTGTAAAAAATTCTTTTCTGGCAGCTTTTTTTCTTCTTATATGCCTTGCCCCGGCTCGCGGCTTTTCTTTCGGAAACGACTTGCGTATAGCACTGCCCAGGCCTTCCACCACAGGAAACCTTTCAGTTGAAGAAGCCCTGCAGGCCAGGAAATCAATCCGCTCATATTCGAAAGAGCCTCTCCTCCTCAGTGAAATATCACAGCTTCTCTGGGCTGCCCAAGGAATCACCAGAAAGGACGGCAAACGTACAGCTCCTTCAGCCGGAGCCCTCTATCCACTTGAAATATATATTGTCAGCGGCCAGGTTCACGGGCTTGATTCAGGAATATACCGTTATCAGGCTGACAGGCATACTTTGGAACCCGTCCTGTCCGGCATGAGACAGAAAGAGCTGGCGACTGCAGCCCTTCAGCAGGACAGCATTATACATTCCTCTGCCGTCATTGTTGTCGCAGGCGTATACAGGCGAACAGCAAAAAAATATGGGGGCAGGGCTGAACGCTATGTCCACATCGAAACCGGCCATGCGGCCCAGAATATTTTCCTGCAGGCCACCAGTCTGGGACTCAGTACCGTTGTAATTGGAGCCTTTGATGATGATGCCGTCAAAAGAGTTCTCGGAATGCCGCAGAACGAAACCCCTCTTCTCCTGATGCCTCTCGGGAAATAATCTTTGGCAGGGTCTTTCATTGATCGAGAAACTGCCCAATAAAAAAACCCCGGGGGAGAGGTAACCCCGGGGCGGAAGGAAGGATGGACAACTCTGTTAATTTTGACAATCTCGTAAAAAGTCTCGGGATGGCTAAGTAAAAAGTTTGATATACAAGGCGTAGCAATTTTTACCTATTAACAGTAACTGCCGTTTTTGTATTATTGACATACTTGAAAAACACTGGGAATGCTGCGAAGAAGGCTACACAGATAATATATTCAATCCCCTTTATGTGAGTATAAAAATCTACCAGTGTTTCAAATTCTCCGATGGCTCCCACTGCCACCATATACTGGCGGGTAAGTTCTGCTACAGACCAGCCTGACTGTGACA
>JACNJZ010000017.1 GCA_014382295.1 Candidatus Desulfobia pelagia
ATCAAAAAAGATCTAGCCAACGATGGCTTTTTTAGGGATTAAGAATAGATGGTGAGATTAGGGATTGAACAACTGTTGGCTGAGCCGCCGGCCTGGATGAAAAATAAGAAGCTTGGGCTTCTTTGTAACCAGGCCTCAACAGATAGTGTATTTCGCCACAGCCGGGATTTGATTTATTCTTCTTTTCCGGGATCTCTGACCTGTCTTTTTTCGCCTCAGCATGGTTTCTTTTGTGAGAAGCAGGATAACATGATTGAGTCTGGGCATGCCCTGGACGCTGTCACTGGTTTGCCCGTGTTCAGTCTGTATGGTGAAACAAGGGAACCTTCTCTGGAGATGTTTGATCATATAGATATCCTGTTGGTAGATCTTATTGATGTTGGCACCAGGGTGTATACGTTTATGTATACGCTTGCATATTGCCTTCAGGCAGCCGCTCGTTTTGGCAAGAAAGTTGTTGTGCTGGACAGGCCAAATCCTATTGGTGGTGAATTGATTGAGGGTAATCTCGTTGCAGATGAGTATCGTTCTTTTGTTGGGTTGTATGCTATTCCAATGCGTTACGGGTTGACTCTGGGGGAACTTGGCCGGCTTTTTAATACCCATTTTGGCATACGTGCTGACTATGATGTGATCCGTATGGATGGCTGGCAGAGGCAGATGTCTTTTGGAGATACTGGTCTGCCGTGGCTTTTTCCGTCACCGAATATGCCTGCTGAGGCAACCGCTCTGGTGTATCCCGGCCAGGTGATATGGGAAGGAACCAATATTTCCGAAGGCAGGGGGACAACCCTTCCTTTTGAAATATTCGGAGCTCCTTTCATTGATTATGAGAAAGTGGGCAGACGTGTAAGCGAAAAGAATTTGCCGGGGTGTATATTGCGGCCCCTTGTTTTTCAGCCGACATCAAACAAATGGGCCGGTCAGGATTGTAAAGGGTTTCAACTGCACGTTACAGATCCTCATGCTTTTCGTCCTTACAGGACATCGTTGACCTTATTGCAGGCAGTATCTCAATTATATCCTGATGAATTTAAGCTTAAGCCGCCTCCCTACGAGTATGAGTATGATAAGCAGCCGCTTGATATGATTCTTGGTTCCAGATCTGTCAGAAAAGCCGTAATGGAAGGGGATGATATTGAAGAACTGGAAGCAGGGTGGCAGGAAGATCTGCAGGGCTTTGATGAGATACGACGGTCATGTTTTTTGTATTAGTTCATCCGATAACTTGAAACTTTAGACTTTACCACCGTGGAGAGAAATATGAGTAAGATTCAGCCTGTGATCCTTGCCGGAGGCACAGGGTCGCGTTTATGGCCTTTGTCCCGTGAGTTGTATCCAAAACAGCTCTTGAACCTCACTGAAGAGTGTTCTCTTTTGCAAACGACATTGAAGCGGGTGATGGAAATGCCGGATGTATTGGCGCCTGTGGTTGTGGTTGGTGAAACCCACAGGTTTATTGCGCTTAATCAGATTAAGGAGCTTGATTTGCCTGTACAGGTTGATCTTATTCTTGAACCGATTGGCCGTAATACTGCGCCAGCCATATGCGCAGCCTCGATTCATTGCCGGCAGAAACATGGTGATGTTGTTCTCCTTGTTCTACCGGCTGATCACATGATACGACGGAAAGAGGCTTTTGAGGAAGCTGTTTTTCAGGCTGTTCAACTTGCTGAACAGGGGCGATTGGTTACTTTCGGTATTACCCCTCAGACACCCGAAACAGGATATGGTTATATTGAAAAAGGCCAGGGAAATGATGTCACATCATTTGTTGAAAAACCAGATCTTGATACGGCAAAAAAATATCTGGCTGCAGGCAATTTCTTCTGGAATAGCGGGATGTTTGCTTTTTCAACCGATGTCTTTGAAGCCGAACTTGTAAAACACGATCCTGATATTGTTACTACCATGCAGGAGTCTATAGATCTAGGTCAGGATGATCCTCCTTTTTTCAGACTTCACATGAATAGTATGGTTGCCTGTCCTGATGATTCCATTGATTATGCATTGATGGAGAAGTCGGACAAAATTGCCGTTGTTCCTGCAGATATCGGCTGGAGTGATATTGGTTCCTGGAGTGCGCTCTGGGAGGTTTCTGAAAAAGATGATAAAGACAATGTGATTTCCGGGGATGTATTGGTCGAAGACGTGAAGGGCTGTTTGATTCGATCGGAAAATCGGCTGGTTGCCGCTGTCGGGGTTGAAGATTTTTTGATCACCGAAACTGCCGATGCAGTGCTTGTCGCGCCACTTAGCAGGTCCCAGGATGTAAAGAAAATTGTCAGCCAGTTAAAAAAAGCAGGAAGAGAGGAGCATATTCTTCACCGGACAGTTTATCGTCCCTGGGGAAGTTTTACCATTCTGGAAGAGCAGCCTGAATTCAAAATAAAAAGAATCACCGTGAACCCCGGCGTCAAACTTTCCCTGCAGATGCATCATCACCGTTCTGAGCACTGGGTTGTGGTGAAGGGGACTGCACAGGTGACTTGTGGAGAAAAAGAGTATCTGGTGCTTGAAAACCAGTCAACGTATATCCCCTGCGGCGATAAGCACCGTCTGGAGAACCCAGGAATCATACCCCTTGAACTTATTGAAGTGCAGAACGGCAGTTATCTTGGAGAGGATGATATTATTCGTTTTGATGATGATTTCGGACGGCAGTCGTAAACGGGATAAGTCATTAAAATAGAGGGTTAAAACTTTCACCACGAAGGACACGAAGAGCACGAAGGTTTTTTTTAATTTTTCTTCGTGTACTCGAAGTCTACGCTTATCTCGTGATCTTGTGGTGAAAAAAAATGCTTTTGCTCTCAGTGTAAATCTATTTGAATTATGTCTGCCAGGAAATTTCACGCCCAGCAAAATGTCAGCATTGAGGAGTATCTCAAGTATTTTTATGATATTCCTGCTGAATGCCCTTACGGAATGGCTGAAACTGCTGTATATCGACAGCAGCAGTTCGGAGGGCTTCCTGATTCTGTTTTAGGCAGTTTTCTGGCGGCTGGTTTCAGGCGTAATGGCAATACCCTTTATACGATGAATTGTCCCGGGTGTCGTAAGTGTACTCCCATCAGGGTTATTCCTTCAGAGTTTGTGCCAAACAGGAATCAAAAAAGGGTCTGGAAGCGCAATAGCGATATTGTTGTCACATTAGGGTCGCTTACTATAACTGAAGAAAAACTCGCCCTGTGCGGTGAGTTTCTTGGTGAACGTTTTCCGGGTC
>JACNJZ010000092.1:0-7820 GCA_014382295.1 Candidatus Desulfobia pelagia
CGAATTTTTTTTTAGGGGTCTTGTTACCAGTTTTGGTGACAGGACCCTTTTTTTTGCCCCGCCTTCTAATCCCTCCCCTTTTTGCTTTGACCTCATTACTGCTGACTGGTATGTATGAAAGGATTATTTCATTTACAATGAGAGTCATAAGCAGCCATGAAAGTTGATATTTTCACAGAGTTCAAAGATATGCCCTGAACGAAATACACCATCAACTTAAAACTTAAAACTTTCACCTTAAAACTTTTTTTATACTATATGGGACACCAGAAAATTAGTGCTGTTATACTTGCTGCCGGAAAAGGTACCAGGATGAAGTCATCCCGTGCCAAAGTTCTGCACGAGGTTAATTTCCAGCCAATGATTCATCATGTGCTTGATGCGGTTACTCCATTGGATCTTCACCAGATAATTCTTGTTACCGGCCACCAGCGTCATATGGTTGAAAAAAGCTGTTCCCATTACCATCTGGATTGTGTTGAGCAGCAAACTCAGCTTGGTACCGGACACGCTGTCTTGGCAGCCGAGCACTGTATTGGGGAAGATGTTTCTGTTGTTATGATTTTATGCGGAGATACTCCACTCATCCGCAGTGACACACTTCAAAATATGCTTTCAGAGCATTTATCCAGAGGCAATTTTCTTACGGTTATGACCACTGAAATGAGTGATCCGGCTAATTACGGTCGTATCCTCACGGATGACAACGGGTATGTTATTGGTATAGTTGAAGAAAAAGATGCATCACCTGAAGAAAAAAGAATTACGGAGATTAACGCCGGAATATATTGTGTCAATGCTGAGTTTCTTTTTGCTTCCCTTAAGCAGATTGGCACCGACAACAAGCAGGGGGAAATGTATCTTACCGATATAGTCGCTCTTGCCCATGCAGCAGAACAACCTGTTCGTAAATTCCAGTGTGCCGATCCTGAAGAGGTTCTTGGCGTTAATTCCCGCCGGGAACTCTCCATGGCAAACTGTCAATTACAATACAGGGTGCTCGATGACCTCATGATGTCCGGTGTAACTATAGACAAGCCTTCCACGGTTACTGTGGAAAAAACGGTTACTGTTGGTTCGGATTCAGTTTTAGGGCCCAATGTATTTATTTGCGGCAAAACAGACATTGGTAATGATTGCACTGTTGAACCGTTTTGTTATATTGCAGACTGTCAGATTGGAAATAATGTGACCATAGGAACCGGTTCTTATCTTAAGAATTATGTACTTGAAGACGGCAATATTGTTCCTCCTCACTCCAGGCTGGTTAAGTGATATAACGAAAATATCAAAATATAAACTTTGAGGGTTAATACCATGATAGAAACCGAAGATCTCGGCAGGCTTGAAAGCGTCGTTGAGAAACTCCTTTCAGATTTCAATAATCTCATGATTGAGAAAAACAAACTGGAAACGCTTCTTCAACAAAAAAACAGTGAAATAGAAAAACTTCAAGAGTCTCTGGATAATGTCCACAGTGAGAAGACTCAGGTACACGAGAGGGTATCGGGCATATTGAGTTCCATTGAGAAATGGGAACATCATCAGTCCCCTAAGGAAGAGGACTCCGGCGAGGAAAAAAACGATGAGAAATCCGGATCTTCACCTCAGCTTTTCAGTATGAACCGCTAATCATAAAGCTATTGCCTCTCTAGTTTTATTTTGGTATCACATGAGAAAGTCTAAAAATTGATGGCCTCGTTTACTGGACCGAAGGGATAGATCTTGGAATCTGTAACATTTTGAAATAACAAGATTTATCGTTGTGCTTGAAATTGTATTTTTAGTACAGCGTCTCATTATAAACATTTCAAAGTTGTTACATTTATTATTTCTTGCAACGATAAGGTGCTTATTTGGAAAGATTGGTCAAATTCGAAGTCCTCGGCCAGGAATACCCATTATACACAGACGCATCTGAAGAAGATGTTGCGGAAATATTAGATTTGGTCAAATCGCAGTTTGAATCCTATGCCAGGTCCGCATCAAGTCTGCCGGTTAACAAGCTGGCTATTTTGACGAGTATTAATATGGCCGGCAAGTATGTAAAGCTTAAAAAGGATTTTGAGCTGTATAAAATCAGAGTTGATGCTATTGTTGGTAAAGTGAACGATAGACTTGATAAAGTCACGGAACCTGTCGAGTAAAAACAGCAAGTTCCCTGCCTGGTGGGTGATTGATAGTTAGTTCGAGCCAATATCTACATCGAGGGAAACCTCTCTGTTTCATAAAAGGAACTTTACTTCGGTTTAATTCCTTGCGTGGAGTATGGGTCTTCCCACCTGTCAATCAGGCTTCGATGGAGCTGTCGACACCGCTAAGGCGGGGGTTTTGTTAAGATAGTTTCAAGATTTGAGTTTCGAGTTTCAAGTTGGTAGTTCTTGGAAGGTTTTTAATAAAGACGAGTACCCTTAACTTGAAACTCGCAACTTGAAACCTGAAACTATAAAACTATAGCGCAATAAACAACCTGCCTAATGGCAGTTCAGTATATAATATAATTAGTAACAATTTTTTGATGCAGGAAAAAGTAGGAAGGAATTGGTTACGACGGTATGAAAATGTCACACCTGATTGTCAGGTTTTATAATACATCTCATTCATATGGAATGAAATTCACATTTTCCCACCTTGAATCCGGTCGGGTAAGTACAGTCTGTTCGCCGGAGAATATTGGCTCTGGGACAAAGAAATGATTTTGTCTTCTGTCATTAGCCGATAACCATTTTTCATCTTTATCTCTCCTTTTTTTCCTGCAGTAGTATTGCGTCTTGAGCCGTGACAATGCTCCCGGCTCTTTCTGCCCGGTTCCTTATTGTTATAAGCTGGGATAGTGACCTATTCGCAAAAAAAAAATATCCCATATGCCGCGTTAGTCTTTTGAGGTTATCTGATATGACTGGTGGCTATAATTCAAATTGTCAACTTTTCGTTAGGCGTTAATATTCCTGACATAATTTATTTCATATAAGAGGTTTTTTGTGAATATTACACAACTTGCTATAGGTATTGCTGTGTTTGCAGGTGGATTACTGGCTGGTTTTTTTGTACGCCGGTATTTTATAGAGGCAAAACAGCAGGATATTGAAGAACAGGGCCGAAAGCTTATTGAGAATGCTTTGAGTGATGCCGAGAAGTTGAAGAAAGAGGCATTGCTTCAGGCAAAAGAAGACGAGATTCGTTTTCGTAAAGAGGCTGAAAAGGAGATTAAGGAGCTCAAGGTTGAAGTTCTCTCAGAAGAAAAGAGATTAACCCAGAAGTCAGAGCAGATGGACAGGAAAATTGATCTGCTTGATAAGCGGGAAATGGATCTCCTTAATAAGAAAAAAACTGTAGATGAAGAGGAAAAAGTCATCGTCAGGCACAGGCAGGAAGCACAATCCCTTGTCGATCAGCAGCGCAACAAGCTTGAAAACATATCCGGCATTTCACGGGAAGAGGCCAAGAAACTTCTTACAGAAAGTATTGAATCCGAGGCCCGTATGGAAGCGGCAAAATCCATTATCCGGATCGAAAATGAAATGAAACTACAGGCCGATAAAAAGGCAAAAAATATACTTGCCCTGGCAATCGCCAGATATGCCGGGGATTACGTCGCAGAGAAGACGGTTTCGGTTGTTCCGCTTCCCAGTGATGAGATGAAGGGGAGAATTATCGGTCGTGAGGGCCGTAATATCAGGGCTATTGAGGCTGCCACCGGGATTGATGTCATTATCGATGATACACCTGAGGCCGTTATTCTCTCAGGGTTCAATCCCGTTCGTCGCGAGGTTGCCAGGCAAGCCCTGGAACAGCTTATTACTGATGGCCGGATTCATCCTGCCCGTATTGAAGAAATTGTCGAAAAAGTAGCAAAAGAACTTGATGTTACCATGAGGGAGGCTGGCGAGCAGGCAACATTTGATGTTGGAGCCCATGGCGTGCACCCTGAAGTTGTTCAGCTTATTGGCCGGTTGAAATACCGGACAAGTTTTGGTCAGAATGTGCTCCAGCATTCCCTTGAGGTTGCTTTTCTCTGTGGAGTAATGGCCTCTGAGCTCGGAATCAATGTAAAGCAGGCAAAGAGGGCCGGGCTTCTCCATGACATTGGCAAGGCTGTTGATCATGAGGTCGAAGGCTCCCACGCCAGTATTGGCGCTGATCTGGCCAAAAAGTATGGAGAAAACGCTGAAGTGGTTCATGCCATTGCCGCTCACCATGAGGATGTTGCTCCTGAAAGTATCCTGGACATTCTCGTCCAGTCGGCAGATGCCTTGTCCGGAGCCCGTCCGGGTGCCCGAAAGGAAATGCTTGAAACATATGTCAAGCGCCTTGAAGATCTCGAAAAAATCGCTCATTCCTTTAAAGGTGTAGAAAAATCCTATGCAATCCAGGCCGGCCGTGAAGTTCGGATCATTGTCAACAGCGGCGACATCTCGGATGCCGAAGCTGCCGTGATTTCCAGGGGAATTGCCAATAAAATAGAAAAAGAACTGACCTATCCAGGCCAGATCAGGGTAACTGTTATCCGGGAAATGCGGTCGGTTGAGTATGCGAAATGAGTTTTAAGGTTTAGGAAGTTGAACAAAGTTGGACAAAGTTATGAAAAAGTTAAATAAAGTTTATAAAGTAATGGGAGTTTTTGAGTGAGAGAGTATGGGGTATGAGTCATTTGAAAAACTTGATGTCTGGAGGAAGGCCTGCAGGTTGGCAGTAGAAGTTTATGAAATATTATCTGACTGTAAAGATTATGATCTGAAGAGACAGATGAATAGAGCGTCTATATCAATTGCAAGTAATATTGCAGAAGGTGCTGAGAGAAATACAGTCCCAGAATATATTCGTTTTTTACGCATTGCAAAAGGTTCTGCGGCTGAATTAAGGACACAGTTTTATATAGCCGATAAGATTGGTTTGATTAATCCGGCGATTTCATCTAAGAAAATACAGGAACTCAAAGAAATTTCAGCCATGCTGCAAGGGTTAATAAATTCTTTCAAGTCATAAGCCATCTAATGACGGCCGAACTTTGTCCAACTTTATAAACTTTGTTTAACTTTTTCATAACGTTGTCCAACTTTATTTAACTTTATCCAACTTTGTCCAACTTTTTTACAACTTTATTTAATACGCTAGAAATTATCATGAAATACACCATAGATGAACAAATAGAACTCCTTGAACGTGGAACAGTTGATGTTATTTCCCGGGAACAGTTGATTAAGAAACTTGAGAGATCTCAGGAGACGGGTGTACCTCTCAGGATAAAGGCCGGGTTCGATCCTACTGCCCCGGATCTTCATCTCGGTCATACTGTGTTAATCCAGAAGTTGAAGCATTTTCAGGATCTTGGCCATACCGTTATGTTTCTGATCGGTGATTTTACCGGCATGATCGGTGACCCCACAGGGAAATCTGAGACCCGTAAGGCCCTGACTGTTGAAGATGTGGCCCGCAACGCTGAGTCTTATAAGGAGCAGATTTTTAAAATCCTTGATCCTGACAAGACAACGGTCATGTTCAACAGTGAGTGGCTCGGGAAATTGTCATCCTATGATTTTGTCAAGCTGGCTTCTCAGCTTACAGTCGCCAGAATGCTTGAAAGAGAAGATTTCCGTGAGCGTTTTGAAAGCCAGCGCCCCATCAGTATCCACGAATTTCTGTATCCCCTTGTCCAGGGATATGATTCAGTAGCTATGCAGGCGGATGTCGAGCTCGGTGGGACCGATCAGCTTTTCAATGTTCTTATGGGACGGGACCTCCAGCGCAGTGCAGGCCAGGAACCCCAGGTAGTCTTGACCATGCCGCTTTTGGAAGGGCTGGATGGTGTCAACAAGATGAGCAAGTCCCTCGGTAATTATATTGGTATTACCGAGAGTGCCAATGATATTTATGGAAAGGTTCTTTCGATATCTGATGAGCTCATGTGGCGTTATTTTGATTTGCTGAGTGATCTGAGCAGTAGTGAGATTGCTGATCTGAAAGCTGATACACAGGCGGGAAAGATACACCCGAAAGTGGTTAAACAGCAGCTGGCCCGAGAATTGACGAGCCGTTTTTATGATCAGGAAACGGCTGTGAAGGCAGAAGAGAATTTCGACAAAGTTTTCAAACAGCATGATATCCCCGATGATATTCCCGAAATAACGATTTCTGTCGATGAGGACGCTGTCTGGCTGCCAAAACTGCTCGCAGATGCCGGCATGGTCAATGGAACAGGTGAAGCGCGCCGCATGATACAGCAGAACGCTGTCACCCTTGATGGCGAAAAAATAAGCAATATTGAGTACCAGGTGAAGGCAGAGGGTGAAGTTCTGTTGAAAGTCGGTAAGCGCCGTTTTTGTCGCGTATTCTTTTCGTAACGGCAGGGGGAAATGCCCCTTTCTCTTTTGTGACCTTTCTGGTATGGGTTATTTAACCCATGCAGGATGAGCAGCAGTGTTGATAATATGTCGATTTGCTGAACGATACATTTTTATCTGAAAGTCATTCCGGCGAAGGCAGGAATCCAGCGATTCTGATGACCTCTCCTGGATTCCCGCCTTCGCGGGAATGACATGTACTCATCTGAATATTGTTTTTAAACATTCCATTATTAGCATTGTTCACAGTGGTTCTGGATAGGTTTCGAGGTATGTTTTTTGCACATGAACTGAGAGTTTGTCGCTGTTCTTTTGGCCCAGCGGTAAAACTCAATTTATTATAAAGTATGTACTATGACCGGACGTTACATGCTACTGTCCGGATATGCGAAGAACTGAAAGGATATACGTGGGAGACGATGTCCCTTCAGGTACGTTAATAATCTGAACTTGGGAGAGGAAATGGAAAGGAGAACGGAGATGGTGTTAAAAGGAAAAATGGCTCGTTTTGTCGGATTTGGCTGTCTTGTTATTGCCGGCATGTGTGTAGCCAGCCCCCAGTCTGCCTCAGCGGCTGGTATGGCAGCGCTGGAAAACACTGACTGTGTCAAATGCCATGCCAATGCCCCAAAAGATGTTGAGGCTGCTGGTGGCAAGCATAAAACCGAAGTGACCTGTATGGATTGCCATGACGGCCATCCACCCAATGTTAAGGAAATTATTCCGGCCTGCAGCAAGTGTCATGAAGGGACCCCGCATTTTAAACTTGATGGATGTCTCAGCTGTCATGCCAATCCGCATGCACCACTTAACTTTAAATTTGCCGATGATATTACCGCTCCATGCCTTACCTGTCATACCGAGCAGAAAGAAAAACTTGATGCCAATGTCAGCGTCCATACCGAGTTGGCTTGTTCATTCTGTCATGCTGAGACACATCCAATGGTTCCAGAATGTCTTAATTGTCATGAGTCCCATTCTGCAGATATTGTCCAGGCTGACTGTAATCGATGCCATGAAGCGCATAAACCGCTTGCCGTCGCCTATGGTGATGATGTTCCGGGTCTCCAATGTGCTGCCTGTCATGACAGTGCATATGCCCTTTTACAGTCCAGTCCGGCCAAGCATCATGATGTTGCCTGTGTGACCTGTCATCAGGCCGAACATAAGATGGTACCGCAATGTGAGGATTGCCATGGTACGCCTCATCCTGAAGGAATTCACTCAAAATTCCCCAAATGTGGTGATTGCCACAGCATTGCCCATGATCTGAATAACTGGTCAGAGAAGGGGAAACCTGTAAAATAAGTACCTGTTGTAGTAGTTATTTTCAGGCATGAAAGTGTATATCTCACAGAGGTACAGAGTTCACAAAGTTTTCTCTGTGGACTCTGTGAGATACTTTTATATAAAACTGCGAACTCTGTTGCATGGATGAGAGAATAAAAATGAAAATTCGTACGCGTATACAAAAATATT
>JACNJZ010000092.1:8675-16491 GCA_014382295.1 Candidatus Desulfobia pelagia
GTGAAAAAGTAAAAAACAGGTATAAGGTATAAGGTGTAGGGTATAAGGTGCAGGGGGGCTTGGTGATAAACCGCTTTCCTGCATTTTTTTTCCCTCAAACCGTAAACCGTAAACCGTAAACCGTAAACCGTAAACCGTAAACCTTAGTTCTTAACCATGCCTGAAGCTATAAAAGATCTGCGGTCTCTGTATCGGAGTGCCAGACGAATGGCCCGATCCGATGATGTGAATGTTCTCTTTGACTGTCTTGTTGAAGACCTGGCCAACTGTACAGGTCTTGAGCGTATACTTGTGCTCCGCCGGGACAGGGACAGCAACTCACTGGAAAGCAGGGTCTTTTATGGTTTTGAGGGTCTTTCCCAGAAGACCTTACAGGTTCCATTTGATCAGGTAAACGGTCTGCTCCGTAAGGTATATACTGACCGCGAGCCATTGAGTGTTGTTGGCTTTACTGATACGGGTGCGGCTCTATCCGGGAATAAAACCTGCGGCATCCTTCGGGACGGATCCCGTATCAACAGCCATTCAAACCGGAGATCCCGCATCAATCTGTGTATAGCAGATCTCGACCCAGAGCAGGGCTGTCCCAGTGAGCATGACAGGTTTAAGCATTATTCCATAATGAACCTGGAACACCATGATAAAACAATCTCCTTTCTTCTCGGGGATAGCCGTTCTTTTCTTATTTTGCCGATATGTGATGACCGTGCCTTTTACGGTTATGTCCTGGCAGACAAATGCACATCCGGTGATGAGATTTCCTATGAAGAAATTCGTCTTGCTGCTGCCATGACGAGCCATTCCGCCTATGCTGTTGGACGTGCTTTGCATCAGAAAAAAATGGTCGGCAAAATAGAAACGCAGCTCAATGAAATTGAACATCTCAAGAGTTTTTACGAGTCTATTATACAAAATCTCCGCAGTGGTCTGATCACCGTGGACAGATCCATGAATATCAGTGATACAAACAATGCTGCTGTGTCGCTGCTTGGATATTCTCATGATGAATTGCTGGGCAGGCCGCTTGAGTCTCTTTTTGCCACATCACTTCAGGATCAGGAGTGCCGTTTTTTTGATCATATTGATGAAATAGATACCTGTATGGGCTCCCTTGCTGAAGTCACCATGCAGCGGAGAGATGGCAGAGTATTTCCCGTGGAAATCTGCTACTCCGTCATTACTGACCGGGAAGGGGAGATTAACGGCCTGAGTTGTATCTTTAAGGATATCAGCAAGAGGAAGGAGCTGGAGCATGATCTTGCCAGGGTTGACAAACTGGCATCTCTTGGCGAACTCGCTGCCGGCATGGCCCATGAAATTAAAAATCCCCTGGCCGGTATTGCAAGTGCTTTGCAGGTTCTGGCCAGGAATTTTCAGAAAGAGAGTCCCCATCAGTTCATTTTTAATGAGGTGCAGGATCAGGTGCGGAGGTTGGATAGTTTTATTACCGATCTTCTTCAGTTTGCCCGGCCTGGAAAGACCAATTTCAGTGAACTTGATCTGACCGAGATCATTGATAAAGCTCTTTTTCTTGTTTCCAAAGAGCTTGACGACAAACATATACAGGTTCAGTGCACTCTGGCAAAAAATCACCCGGTACCCCAGGGCGATAGGGGCCAGCTCCAGCAGGTATTTTTAAATATTATCCTTAACGCAATTGATGCCATTGAGGAAGGAGGATTCCTTCATATTTCAAGCCGGTGGGAACCGGCCATTGGTTTTGGCGAACAAAGATGTGTCAACCCTTCCTGTCAGGAGAACAAAGGGCGGGTCCTTGTTGCATTCAAGGACTCCGGTGTCGGTATTGCCCCTGATTCACTGGAAGCCATTTTTAATCCGTTTCATACGTCAAAACACAATGGAACAGGATTGGGACTATCTATTTCCCAACGGGTTATGGAGCAGCATGGCGGCAAAATTGTCGTTGAAAGTGAAGTGGGAGCGGGTTCAACATTTACTGTACTGCTGCCAATTTGCGTCGCAGGTGAAGCCGAAGAGAAAGTTCTTCAGGAAGTTCAGGCAGGTTAGAAAATTATGAAAAAACATCGTATTTTAGTCGTTGATGACGAAAAACTGGTCTGTTGGTCGCTGAGCGAGATGCTTACAGAAGCAGGTTTTGAGGTGGAGACAGCCTTGACCGGTGCAGATGCCAGAGCCCTGTTTGAATCGTTCCAGCCAGAGATGGTTCTGCTGGATGTCCGGCTTCCCGATGCCAATGGCATTGAGCTCCTGTCCGAATTTAAATCCCAGGATGAAGATGTTGTCGTGGTGATGATAACGGCCTATGCTGACGCCGATTCCGCTGTCAATGCGCTTAAAATAGGTGCTGATGATTACATTGGCAAGCCGTTTGATCTTGATAATATCAAGCATGTTGTCAACAAGTCTTTTGAAAAGAAGAAGCTGCGTAATGAAGTGGATCATTTCAGGCGTGAGCTGCGTAAGAAATATGATTATGATAATCTCATAGGAAATTCACCGCAGATTATTGACGTATTCAAAATGATTAAAGTCTGTGCCCAGACCGATGCCAAGATTGTTCTCGTTCTCGGCGAGTCCGGTACCGGTAAGCAGCTTGTTGCCCGTGCCATCCATTATCATTCCGCTAGGACTGATGCGCCGTTTATTGAAACAAACTGCGCGGCCATTCCTGAGAATCTTCTCGAAAATGAGCTGTTTGGCCATGAAAAAGGCGCCTTTACTGACGCTTCCCGGAAACATAAGGGAATGTTTGAGTCAGCGGAAGGCGGCTCTGTGTTTCTTGATGAAATAGGCGATATGCCCCTGGCCATGCAGGCCAAGGTCCTTAAAATTATTGATTCGAATAAGTTCAGGCGACTTGGAGGAGATAAGGATCTTGATACTGATGTGCGGCTTATCACAGCAACGAACCAGGATCTTCAGCAAATGGTTAAGGAGAAGAAGTTCCGTGGAGATCTCTTTTACCGTTTGAATGTCATGACCATCCAGATCCCGCCACTACGGGATCGTAAAGATGATATTCCTTCCCTCGTAAATTATTTTATCGAGCGCCTTAACGAAGAATACGGCAGAAGTGTTGAGGGGATTTCTCCCGAGGCCCTCGATTGCCTTGCTGCCTATGATTGGCCGGGTAATGTCAGAGAATTGCGAAATGCTGTGGAAAGGGCCATGATGCTGGAAGAGGGCAGGATGCTTTCTTCACAGCTATTTAAACAGCAGTTGGCCATTGCGGGAAATGGTGCTCCGTCAGCAGTTCATCAACCGGTTTCGACTCAGGGAGCCGGGGCAGGAGATGGTTATATTACCCTTCCCCCTGATGGCATTTCTCTGGAAGATGTGGAAACGCAGCTTATACGTCAAGCCATGGAACGTTTTGACGGTAACCAGACCCAGGCTGCCAAATGCCTGCACATGAGCCGCGACACCCTGCGCTATCGGATTAAGAAGTTTGAGTTGCAGGATATTGGCAAATAAACTTGTCTGAGTTTTTACGTCATCTAGGAATATTGCATTCTCGCTTTCCCGAACGGATGTGAGAAATACGGTCTCAGGAGTTTAAAGATCTCCCTACGGTCGAAATGACAGATTAAAATTTGAATATCGAATATCGAATGTCGAATAAGAAATGTCGAATGTCGAAGTGTTTTCTTTTCTTTATAGCGCTGTTATTTCATTGTTCATCTGTCTCATGTTCAGATTTGCCCGATAATGAAATTTCTTTAAAGTCCCTTCCTGTATATTCCTACAAAATAGTCGCCACCTATCCCCATAATCCTGAGTCCTTTACCCAGGGTTTTGCCTATGACAACGGATTTCTCTATGAGGGAACCGGATTGTATGGCCATTCCCGTCTGCTGTGTTATTCTCTGAATGGTGATGATGTAAAAAGTACTTATCTGCCCAGTCATCTTTTCGGTGAAGGGATAACAGTATTCGGGGATCGTGTTGTTCAGCTTACCTGGAAAGCCGGTATCGGTATTGTCTGGGATAAGAAAAGCTTACAGATGAAACGATTGTTTTCCTACCGATCTGACGGCTGGGGGCTGACCCACGATGACCAGTGGCTGATCATGAGTGACGGCAGTTCTACTCTTGCTTTTCTAAATCCCACAACATTTACCTTTCATCATCGAATAACAGTGACGGATAATAATGGTCCTGTCCTTCTGATTAATGAACTTGAATATATCAAAGGTGAAATCTGGGCAAATATCTGGAAGGATGATCAGATAATAAGGATTAATCCTCTAACGGGGAAAGTTCTGGGTCGTATCGATCTTTCAGCACTTACAAAAGCCTCATCACCCGGAGGAGGAGAAGATGTTCTCAACGGCATTGCCTATGATCGAAAAAACGACCGGATTTTCATCACCGGGAAACGTTGGGACAAACTTTTTCAAATCAAAATCATCGAGCGGGAAAAATAATTATTGCGGATTTTAGACCTTTCCTTACTATTCGTAATTCGTAATTCGTAATTCGTAATTCGTAATTCGTAGCCCTCAGCCCTATGGATACACCCCGGTAGTTACGCCATCATGGGAAGCGCCATGGCAAATAAGCACACAACTCCCAACCCTGTCTCCATTGTCCTGAAAAAGCGGAGTGCTATTCCCTCCGAATGGAGAAACAATAGCTACTGCAAAATTTATCAGGTGAGTATGGGAGCCGCCATCATTGACATCAAACGGAACTCCATGGGGATCATGACAGGTGGAGCAGGGAGTATGCTGGTTGACCACATGGTGTTTATGCCCACTGAAATTTACCGCCAGGTCATCAAATATAAAACTGTCATTTGTATTGCTGAATATATTTGTACGATCGTGGCAGCGGTAGCAGAGGGCATAGGCAAATGTGCTTTCAAGCATGTTGTCTAGAGTATCATACCGTTGACGTAAAATTGGCCGATAAATAGATCCATGGGGGCCACGTGGACCTCCTTTCCCGAGTTCCGAGGTGTCGTTGCTGTCATGACAGTCAACACAGGTAATCATGCTGCTGGCTGTCAAGCCTGGTTCATCAGTGGAAGGCAGGCTCGGCATGTCTGCGTTCTGGCCAATGGAGACAACAGGATGATAGGAAGGATTTGCAGGGTCAAATTCACGGATGGTATCGTTGTCATTGAACCAGCGGGTAACAATCGGGATCGAATTGCTTAAATTGCCATGGCATTTAAAACAAAGCTCATACTCATAGGTGATAGGGTCAACGATACCAGTTGTTATATCTTTGCCCTTTACCAGGGATAAACGTCCGGAGGCATCCCTGGCTTGATCCGGAACATCATTGGCCAGGGTGCCATTGGCCGCATGGGGATTATGGCAGTCAATACATTCAACATGCCCCTGGAGAAACGTGATATTTTCTGCAGGGTCGTGACTATTGCCTGTGATGTCTATTGTTGTCGATTCTATAGGATGATGAGATATTTTAGAAAATTGGTATTTAATATTGTGGGCAGCAGCGCTGCCGTCATGACACGGATAACAGACTTTTTCTTCTTCAAGAGCGTATAGAAGACGTTTCGGCCCTCCAGCTCCATGGGATACATGACAGCTTGAACAACCGTGTTCCGCCACTGTCTGGTGTTTCAGCTCCGGTGAAATCCAAATCAATGTAGAATTGGCGTGGCTGGAGCCAATCCAGCCTGACACGTTGTCGTGGCATGTTGTACAGAGATTGGAAAAGGTGTTGTCCATGATGAGAAATTTCCCAAAAGTATCATCATGGGGATCGTGACATGTCGTACAGTGGATATTGCCGTCACCATAGGTTCGCAGGTTTGGCGGGATAGTTTGAGCCAGTTGCGGATTTGGTAAGGCTTCGTAATAATTGAATGAGACCGGGTGGTCGTTGGAGATATCAGTTCCTATGTATGACCGTCTGTTGGCGGTTATTTCCATAGTCATCTGGATACCTTCTGCCGGCTGGATAACATCGCCTAAGGCAATAGTACCGTCATGACAACTCAGGCAGAGACGGGTTGGACCGCTTGGCTGCTGAGGAGAAGAGGCCAGAGTACTACTCTGGTAGAGTGTGTAGGTTCTGGGCTCCAGTGTTTTGTTCCATAACGGCGTATAGGGTGTGGCATTATGCGGTGTATGACAGAAGATACAGATACGGTCTTCTGAGAGCGCCCGTATCTCACCGGGGCCTGAGGCTGACAGGTTGTGTTTTGAGTTGATTATACTTCTGTCGGCACTTGCTGTTGTCCCGAGGGAAAGAAAGGAAAACAGTATTGGAATCAATAGGTTATGTTTCATTTCTTGGCTTTTTCTTGAAATAGATTTGCAGGCAGTGATTCTGTTGCAAGCTGAAAGAATTGAATGCGCTGATTATATGTATCACAGACGTATAACCGATCTTTATGGTCAATGAAGAGTCCGGATGGCATCCAGAATTCACCCGGGCCACTTCCCTGGGAACCTACAGTCAATAGAAAGGTTCCTTCCCTGTCAAAAAGCTGAATACTGTCAAACAGGGTTTCAGCAATATAAATGATGGAATTGCTGTCAACGTCGATTCCTTTTGGAGAGGCAAAGTCTCCGGCACCATCGCCATGCTTTCCAAATTGTTGCCATTTGTTTGAGGCAGGAGAAAAAATCTGTGCCCTGAAATTCATTGAGTCAGTCACATATACATTTCCATTGTAGTCAGTGCCAAGATGAGTTGGGAAGTTAAATGATCCTTTTCCTTCACCCCTGGAGCCGCCAATGTGTCCTAAGAATTCTCCGTGGAGGCTGAAAATAAGGATCTGGTGCATCAGTGAATCAGAGACATAGAGCCGTTTGTCAAAGGTGTTGAAGGTAATTCCGGTTGGGCGTTTCAGGGTTTCCTTGCCGGCTCGGCCTATGGAGGTTATATGCTCGCCGCTGGCATCGAAAACAAGAATCTTTTTCAGTTGTGAATCAGTGACATACAAACGACTTTCATTGTCAAAAGTAAGGCCCACCGGTGTATGTATCTTTTCTTCGCCGGCCATATAAATAAACTGATATTCCTGGGTCGCGGGAATATAAAGATGTATGCCTTCGCGCCCCTGATCGGCTATAGCCATTCTGTCTTCAGGTCCTACGGCTATAGCCACAGGTTTAACAATATTGCCATCCCTGCTTTTCCCGGTAATCATCGAAGAAAGGTTCTTGCTGTATTGTTGAAACCCACTGATTTCCCCAAGGTAATGCACTCGGGGTGGATTGGGGGGAGACGGCCATGTGATTTCCAGTTTTCTCTCGGAAATCGGCATCCATCGCGCAGGAGCACATGCGTTGAGCATGAGGGCGCAAAGGAGGAGACATGAGAAGGTAGCGCAAAGTTTGGGTAGGGAATTCATTCTATATTATAAGTTTCGAGTTTCGAGTTTCCAGTTGTAAGGTGGAAAGTTTTTTCACTGAGTATTGGCTATATGCAGCGTGGAACGCATAAAATGCTATTTTAACAGTTCATGGACAATCTCGATTTCAGCATCTTTTAACAGGTTCTGGCGCCATTGTTCAAGAAGGTGTTTTCTTTTCTTGGCTACGAGTGTGCCTGCAATATATTCTTTAACCTCTCTTTTTGGTTTTTCAGTTGCCGGTTGATAATAATCAAGTTTGATTAAATGATACGTTAAGTCAATGAGCACAGGAGGAGAGATATCTCCCTGCTTCATTTTCATTGCTGCTTCGTAGAAGGCAGGAGCTGTTTCCCGTGATATTTTCATGTCACTTTTTACGGCAAAGCCGTCTGGTGTTATTTGTGCCGGATTGTTATTGTATTCTTTTATTATCCGCTGACGAATTTCGGCCACTTTGGCCTCGGATGCTTTATCTTCGTGGTCAAGAAAAAAAAC
>JACNJZ010000069.1 GCA_014382295.1 Candidatus Desulfobia pelagia
AGCCGAATCTGTTCTTTTCAGGTGTTCGTCCGGCAATCAACGTTGGTCTTTCCGTATCAAGGGTTGGTGGTGCTGCACAGGTTAAGGCCATGAAGCAGGTTGCAGGTACACTTCGCCTTGATCTTGCCCAGTATCGTGAACTTGCGGCCTTTGCCGGTTTTGGTTCCGACCTTGATGCTGCAACGCAGAAACAGCTGACCCGTGGCGCCAGACTGGTTGAAATCCTCAAACAGCCACAGTATCAACCTCTGCCAATGGAAAAACAGGTTTCAATTATCTTTGCTGGCACGAAAGGATATCTTGATACCCTTCCATTAGACACTCTTGCCGAGTACGAGCAGGATCTTTATACCCATATTGAAGCGAATGCTGCTGACATCTTTGATACTCTCAAAGAGAAAAAGGAAATTGACAAAGCTCTTGAAGAAAAAATGCACGCGACTATGAAGTCATTTACAGAAACCTTCAAGGCTTCCAAAGGAATTCAATAAACCAAGGGAGTAAATTGTCATGCCAAGCTTAAAAGATGTCAAAACCCAGATAACGGGTGTTAAAAAGACATCACAGATAACCAAGGCCATGAACATGGTCTCGGCTGCGAAACTTCGGGGCGCCCAGCAGAAGATGGAAGATTTCCGTCCCTATGCCGGTAAATTCAATGAAGCTCTTGGTAGTATCAGCAGCAATATGAAGTCGAATGAATTTCCTCTGATGCAGGCAAGAGATGTTAATACGATAGAAATAATAATCGTAACCTCAGATCGAGGGCTTTGCGGCAGCTTCAACGCGAACATCATCAAAATGGCAGAAAAATTGATGAACAAGTATGAAGCTGAGGGTAAAAAAGTCTCTTTTGTCTGTATTGGCAAAAAATCTATTCGATATTTCAAGAAAACCGGTAAGGTCCGTAAGGCATATGCCGACATCATGGGCACTTTTCAAATGTTTAATGCCCGTGAAATCGCCCAGGATGTTGCCGCTAATTTTATCGCAGGTGAAGCTGATGAGGTTCAGCTTGTCTTCGGCAGCTTTGTAAGCGTCGCCAGACAGGTTCCGACAACCATTCCGTTCCTTCCTGTACAGCCAATTGCGGCAGCAGAAGAAGCAGCTGGACAATCAGCCGGTCAGCAGGGTGCATATACTTATGAGCCAAGCCCGGAAGAGATTATGAACGTTCTTCTTCCTTTGTATATGAATGTCATGGTGTATAATTCCATGCTTGAAGTCGGCGCCAGCGAACAAGCGGCCCGAATGACCGCTATGGATAACGCCACCAATGCATGTAATGATATCGTAGCTAACCTGACTATGATTTATAACAAAGCACGTCAGGCAGCAATCACGGGCGACCTTATGGATATCGTCGGTGGGGCTGAAGCATTAAAGGGATAATATAAAGTGATTTCAGAGTGAAGGCCCTGGCCTTGGACTCGAGAATTGAAAGATGCTGAGGAGGCATATAGCCAATGAGTGATCAAAATGTAGGAAAAATTGTCCAGGTAATTGGACCATGTGTAGACGTAGAGTTTGAGCCGGGACAATTACCGGCGATTATGAATGCTCTTTATGTAACTAACCCAGGCATCAACGATGACGCTGATAACCTAGTTGTTGAAGTTGCCCAGCATCTTGGTGATAATGTTACACGCTGTATTGCTATGGATCAGACAGATGGTTTGGTAAGGGGTATGGAAGCCCGCGATTCCGGTGCACCTATTGAAATTCCGGTGGGACCTGCGAGTCTTGGCCGTATTATGAACGTTGTTGGGCGCCCCGTTGATGGTTTGGGTCCTATCACTTCAGACAAAAAAGCTCCTATCCATAAACCTGCTCCTGCTTTCACAGATCTAAGTACAGACGTTCACGTTCTTGAAACCGGTATTAAGGTTATCGATCTTCTCGTCCCCTTCCCTCGCGGTGGAAAAATGGGACTGTTCGGTGGTGCTGGTTGTGGAAAGACAGTTATTATGATGGAAATGGTTAATAATATCGCCATGCATCATGGTGGTATTTCAGTATTCTGTGGTGTTGGTGAGCGAACCCGTGAAGGAAACGATCTGTATCATGAGATGAAGGAATCCGGCGTTCTCCCAAAGGCTGCTCTTGTTTACGGACAGATGACAGAGCCTCCAGGAGCTCGTTCCCGTGTTGCTCTTACCGGTCTTTCAGCGGCTGAATATTTCCGTGATGAAGAAGGACAGGACGTTCTTTTCTTTGTGGATAATATCTTCCGATTCACCCAGGCAGGTGCTGAGGTTTCCGCCCTTCTCGGACGTATTCCTTCTGCTGTTGGCTACCAGCCGACTCTTGCAACTGATCTCGGTGGTCTTCAGGAGCGTATTACATCAACAAACAAGGGCTCAATTACTGCGGTACAGTGTGTTTATGTACCAGCTGATGACTTGACAGATCCTGCTCCTGCAACAACATTTGCCCATCTCGATGGAACGGTTGTTCTTTCCCGTCAGATTGCAGAGCTCGGTATTTACCCTGCTGTTGATCCGCTTGATTCAACCTCACGTATTCTTGATCCACATGTTCTTGGTGCAGAGCATTATAAAACTGCCCAGCAGGTACAGCAGTCTCTGCAGAAATACAAGGATCTTCAGGATATTATTGCTATTCTTGGTATGGACGAACTTTCTGAGGAAGATCAGCAGCTTGTTGGACGTGCCCGTAAAATTCAGAGATTCCTCTCCCAGCCGTTTACTGTTGCTGAGGTCTTTACTGGTATGAAAGGCGCCTATGTAAAAGTTGAGGATACAGTTCGAGGGTTCCGTGAAATTCTAGACGGCAAACATGATGAGCTTCCTGAGACAGCTTTTTACATGGTAGGTTCAATTGAGGAAGCTGTAGAAAAACATGCTCAAAGTAAAGCTGCATAAGTAACAGAACAGCAGCTTGTTTTTTAAGTAAGTCCTTTCACTTTTTAGTGAAAGGACACTAAGTCAAGGTAATGACCAATGGCTACAATACATTTAGAAGTTGTCACTCCATCGGGTCCTGTTGTTAATGAGGATGTGGACATCGTCAGTGCCCCGGGTTACGGTGGTGATTTTGGTGTTCTTGCCAACCACAGTCTTTTTCTGAGTACTATTAAGATTGGTGGTCTTGTATATAAGCAGGCAGGCACCGAGAAGCACCTCATGGTCAGCGGAGGCTTCTGTGAGGTTTCAAATAATAAAATAACTTTCCTTGTCGAATCAGCTGAATCCGGGTTTGATATTGATGCTGAACGGGCTCTTCGTGCAAAAGAGCGGGCTGAAAAAAGGCTCGCTGAGGCTAAGACACAGCAGGAAAAAATTAATATAACCAGGGCTGAAGCCGCGTTGCAGCGTGCTCTGGCGCGACTTAAAGTCGCTGAAAAAAGCCCACGCTAAATCAGGTTGGGTGAATAAAAAAAGGCCGCATGAAAATGCGGCCTTTTTTTATGTGTTGTTCTCGTCGATATTTTTTTCAGGGCTGTAGTTTTCCCAGGTTTGCTTCAATAACAAAATCACCATATTCGGATGTGAAAGGAATCACGATGGTAGGTGATTCAGAATGATAGCTTATCTCAACACCCTTTCCTACAACCATGGTTGGCGTTGCCAGGTCAAAGGTGTAATTCAATTTTGCCAACTGAGCCTTTGCACCTCCGCAGATCATATTTGTCAGTTCACCTACGGCATCGATTATTTCATCATCCACTTTTTCTTTTGCCGGTTCCATAAGCATGTTGGCAACGATCTGAAGGATACATTTTTCAGAGAAACTGACAATCATACATCCTGCCGTCCCTTCTGAGGTCATACCAATGATGCCTGTTACTTCGCCATAACTGAGCTTGTCGTCTTTCAGTTTTGGTTTTTTTGCCTGAACCACTGTTTGACACATAGTTTCCAGTACGTTTTTTGCGGCGTGAAGAAAGGGATTGATGAGTTCAGCTCTCATACGGTTATCTTGGGTGATTATAGAATTGAAGGAAGAATAGATATCTTTTGAATGAATATGGACAAGTATAGCATAAGGAAGTATTCATTCCCTTAATTTTTTTACCCTGTTCTATCGGTGCCCTATTGCTTATTTTACCCCAGTACATTAACATCGCAGGTTATCCAAAGGTGAAAGATTTTATTATATTTTTTAGAGAAGAGCATTGAATGAGGAGAAGATAATGAAAGCGAAAGAGAGAATGGCGATTCCCAGGCAGCAACCCCAGGAACTTGGTGTTGCCTTCAGGATTAAAAATTTTGAGGAAGTAACGGCGTGTTTTGATGAAGAAACTGCTATACGTGAGGCCAACAGATGTCTGCAATGTAAAAAGCCCACTTGCAGGCAAGGGTGTCCAATCAATAATAATATTCCGGAATTTATTGCCCTGTTGCGTGACCGGAAATTTGAAGAAGGGTATTGGAAAATTCGCGAAACAAGTTCCCTTCCTGCAGTTTGCTCGCGGGTCTGTCCCCATGAATTTCAATGTGAAGGGGCCTGTGTCAGGGGTAAAAAAGGTGACGCAGTAGCCATTGGCATGCTTGAGCGATTTCTTGCAGACTGGATGGTGACCAAGGGCAAGAATCTCATGTCTTCCTGTGCTCTGCCAAAAGACAAAATGGTGGCGATTATTGGTTCTGGTCCAGCCGGTATGACTGCCGCTTTTCACCTCGCCCATGAGGGTTATCCGTGCACGATATTTGAGAGTTTGCCGGCCTTTGGCGGCATGCTTTCCGTCGGTATTCCTGCATATCGACTACCTCGTGCAATAATTAATGCTGAATTTGATGCTCTGAAGAACTGTGGTGTTCAGGTCGAAAATAATGTTGTCATCGGCAAGGATCTTACCCTGCAGCAGCTCAAGGATGAAAAAGGATTCGATGCCGTATTTGTCGGAGTTGGAGCCCATAAAAGCAGAAAATTGGGACTCGACAATGAAGACATGAAAGGTGTGCTTCACGGTGTGGATTACCTCCGGCGAGTAAATCTGGGAGAAAATTTAAATCTGGGCCATAATGTTGTGGTTGTCGGCGGCGGAAATGTTGCAATTGACTGCGCCAGAACGGCTCTCAGAACAGGTTCGCAGAATGTTTTTATTCTCTATCGACGAACAAAGAAAGAGATGCCTGCCTCCATGGCTGAGATTCATCATCTTGAGGAGGAAGGGGTAACAATTGAGTTCCTGGCTGCCCCTGTGCAGCTTCATGGTGAGAACGGCACATTGAAAAGGGTGGAATGTCTGCGAATGGAACTGGGTGAATGCGATGCCTCAGGCCGATGTCGGCCAGTTGTTGTCGAGGGCTCGAATTTTATGATAGAGGCTGACGCAATTATTCCGGCAATCAGCCAGGATGTTGATCATACAGCAGATTCAGGTACTGAGTTTGAGGTTACCCGTTGGGGAACATATATTGTCGATCCTGAAACACTGCAGACATCTGTTCCATGGATATTTTCCGGCGGTGATTCTGTTCTGGGACCACAGACTGCAGCTAAGGCTGTCTACCAGGGAAAAGTTGCAGCAGAGTCTATCAAACGCTTTCTTGAAGGAGCTTCATTGAAAGAGGGTCGCGAAGTAAGAGACCTCATGGAATAAGGATTCCATGCAAAAAGAATCGTTACAATGGGGGATAGAATTTTTTTAATGGTTCGTATCCCCCTTTTTTTGGTTATGTCATAAATATGAACAAACCTGTGATGTCAATTGTCTACAAATGACTATCTGAATAAAAAAATAAAAAAAAATTATATAAACAGGGGTCGTCCTTTCATGCTCACAAATACGCTACTTTTGTAGTAATTACCTGAAAGGCCTTTTGTTTTTTGGTATTATATATAGTATTTAAGACAGCACGCCTGTCGGGGTGATATCTCGGCATAAAAAATGCATTGTATTTCATAGGGTTATTTGATTCCCCTGGGGCTAGAGCTGTTTGAGTTCAATTCAGCAATGGCTGGTAGGCCATGGGAGTCTGGTTGTTTATTGCCCCAATTTGCCATCAACATACCGTGTTCCGCTCTTGGTGATTATGACTGTTTATTTTGAAAAAAAAGAAAAACTTGGGGATCTGCTTGTTCGAAAGGGGAAAATAAGCCAGGGGCAGCTTGCCCGTGCTTTGACCCATCTTGAAACCATGCCCCAGAATTTGGGAGACATTCTTGTTTCGCTTGGGTTTATAAGTGAAGATGATCTCCTTGCTGCTCTGGCTGAGCAGATGGCCCTACCTTTATTTACACCCCGGGATGATGATGAGTACCTTGCCCCGGAGATATCCGCAATTTTTCTGAAAGAACATCCATTCATCATCATTCGCCGCATGGGAACATATATTCTTGTTGTCAATGATCCCATGGATGGAGACATTGTCACGGCTGCCGATATTCTGGTGAGTGAACCTTTTCAAATACAGCTTGCACCGGCCGCTACCGTGCAGAATCTAGTTACCGAGCACTACGAGCTTGAACAGGAGCAGAAAGGAACCGATCAGTATCTGATTGATGAGTCAGATATTGACAAGCTGAAAGACATGGCCTCTGAGGCTCCGGTTATCAAATATGTGAATAACCTTATCGACACTGCTATTGGAAGGCGTGCAAGTGATATTCACATAGAGTCCTTTGAGAATGGCCAGCTGATTCGATTCCGTATTGACGGGATACTGCAGGAGTTCGAAATGCCGCCGGCAACAATGCGGGCAGCAATTATCTCACGAATAAAACTGCTCGCTTCTCTTGATATTGCAGAAAGGCGCATTCCCCAGGACGGTAAAATTTCAATGCGGATCGGCGGGAAAGAGGTCGATCTTCGTGTCTCGACAATGCCCACTGTCTATGGCGAAGGTCTTGTTATCCGTATTCTTGAGAAAGGGTCAATTATCCTCGATATCAGCCGCCTCGGGATGAGCGAAACCATTGAAAAAGAGTTCAGTGACCTGATAACCATTACTAATGGGATTATTCTTGTAACAGGACCTACGGGAAGTGGTAAAACAACCACCCTGTATTGCGTCTTGAACCGTATTAATACCGGAAGCAATAAAATTATTACCCTGGAAGACCCGGTTGAGTATCAATTGCACGGGATTAATCAAACCCAGGTTCGTCCTGAGATCGGGCTGACATTTGCGAAAGGATTGCGATCGATAGTGCGCCAGGATCCGGATGTTATCATGGTGGGTGAGATTCGTGATCTGGATACTGCTGAAATTGCAGTGCAGTCTTCTCTTACCGGTCATCTTGTTTTCAGCACCCTGCATACAAATGATGCTTTTTCAGCAGTAGTCAGGATGATTGATATAGGTGTAGAGCGATTTTTGATTTCCTCCTCGCTGCGCGGGGTACTGGCCCAGAGACTTGTAAGATGTATTTGTCCCTCCTGTCGCAAGGTTCTTGGCAATGTTGCCGGCCACCTGGGATATGTCCCTGATGGCGGTGACTTTGAAATGTATATAGGCGAAGGATGTCAGAATTGTTCCGGTACAGGGTATACCGGCCGCATAGGCATATACGAGCTCCTTACTATGAGTGAAAAGTTGTCCCGCGGAATTTCCCAGGGAATGGGTCAGGAAGACCTGAAGGAGATCGGTCGGCAGGAAGGCTTCAAGTCCATGTTTCAGGATGGACTCATGAAGGTTCGGGAAGGAAAAACGTCACTTGCAGAAGTTATCCGGGTGGGGAAAGGACTCTAGCCGGATATGGCAATGTTTAAATATACAGCCCTGGATGCAGGAAACACCCTTAATGAAGGAGTTCTTGATGAGGCGGACAAGGCGGCCGCTGCCCGTCACCTCATGATGCAGGGGCTGCGCCCTATAGAAATAAAACCATATCGGCCAGGACAGAAAAGGCAATTTTCTCTGCCGGTATTGCAGTTCGGGAAAAATAAAATAACCAGGGCAGATATTGATTTTTTCACCAAACAGGTAGCTCTTCTTCTGGGTGCTGGTTTATCGCTTGATGCGGCTCTCCGGACTATGCGGGAAAACTCTCAGAAAGAGGCTTTTAAACACTTTACGGGATCTCTGGAGCGAGATTTGAAGGAGGGGAAATCTTTTTCCCAGGCTCTGGCCGAATATCCTTATTTCTCGCCGATGTATATAAATATTGTCAAGGCCGGTGAGGAAGGGGGTATCCTGCCGGCAATGCTTATGAAAATTTCGGAGTACCAGTCGACATTTCAGGAATTAAAGCAGTTTATTATATCCGCGTCCATATATCCCCTGTTTTTGCTGGCTGTTGGAGTTATTGCCATCCTGGTTCTGGTTACCACGATCCTGCCCCGTTTCGAGATTCTTTTTGAGGGCATGGGCCAGGAACTTCCTATCCATGTCAGCATCCTGATGTCCGGAGCCGGGTTTGTCAGTGAGAACCTTATTATTTGTCTGCTGCTGTTTATCGCTCCAATTGCGGGGATTGTCTATTATCTTAAAACCCCTGAAGGGAAAGAGCGAATGGAGCTCGCAGCTGTCAGGATTCCTGGTATTTCCGGTTTTGTCCAAAACCTGGAAACGACACGAATTTTTAGAACCCTGGAGGTTCTGGTAAAAAACGGGGTACATCTGGCAACAGCTCTCCGGATCAGTAGTGGTATAGCCGTGAACCATCTTTATCGGAACTTATTGAACAGGGCCACTGAGGCGTTGAAGGAAGGCCAGAGGGTTTCTACCCGACTGAAAGGTGAAAGCCTCCTGCCACCGCTTGCGGTGGATCTTCTTTCGATCGGCGAGGAGTCAGGCCGTGTCGGGGATGTTTGCGGTCAGATAGCAGATCATTTCGATCAGGAGCTGCGGACAAAAGTGAAAAGACTTATTTCCCTGGTTGAGCCATGTTTCATTCTGCTGATAGCGCTTGTTGCCGGATATATTGTAATTTCCATGCTGTCTGTTATTTTAAGTATCAATGAAATTGCCGGATAGCCGGAAGGCTGAATATAAAAGTGTCTCTTGTTTGCTAAGGAATGCCGGTTTTTCCCTGCTTGAGCTGCTGACGGTATTAATTCTTCTTGGTGTTATTGCCGGGGTGTCAGCTCCCGCCATTGGCAGAATGCTCGAAGGCCTCGATTTCAGGCAGCAGGTTGGCAGTGTCATGGCGAATCTGAGGAGGATACGTCTGGATGCCGTTGTTGCCGGAAGGCCGATAGAGGTGAGGGTTGAGGATAATCGCTTTCTACTTATCCGTGGCAATAAAGAGGAAGAGCCAATGGATCCGCAGCTTGATATGGATAGCGAGCTGAGTCTGGATACGGAAACCATTATTTTTTCGGCTGAATCTACAGTTACTCCGGCAAACCTGACACTGATCCAGGGGAATCGGAGCAGGATAATCAGTATGGACCCATTGAGCGCTTTACCAGTTATACAATGATGCCCTCGAAGAACAGCGGATTTACCCTTTTCGAAGTGCTGGTGGCCGTTCTGCTTTTGGCCATTATTTCATCGATGATATACTCGGTGCTCAATGTTGGGATACGATTTTCAGCGCAGGGAGAAAAAAAAATCCTTGCTCTTGAGCGGGAAATAGGATTGCTGGAATTGCTGCGAAGGCAGGTCATGGGCGGCTTGTATGATGAGCGCCAGAAAAAGGTTATCATTTCAGCTGAAGAAAGTCAGTTGATGGTCGTTACCAGGGCCCCACTGCTCTATCCGGAATTAGGGGTGGTCGCGGCCTTTTACCGCTTTGACCCTGACAGTGAATCGTTATATTATCAGGAAAAGAAGGATTTTTTCAACACGGACTATGATGACCAGTATCAGCCTGACTTTGAAGAAATGTACCTGCTGCTTGCAGGAGCAGGGCCAATACAGTTTGGCTATGATGAGGAAAGCAAGGTTGTGCAGGTAACATTCATGGAGAAGGAGTATGAGTTTTCTCCCTGGTGTCGTTAAGAAAGAAATGGGCGCACACAATGAAGAAAATCGGATCTGACAAAGGATTTACCCTTCTTGAGGTCCTTGTGGCTGTTGTTATCCTGGGCCTCTCCTATGTAGCTGTGCTCCAGAGTTTTTCTTTGAGTTTGCGCAATATCGCTAAAATTGAGAAGCAGCGGATGAATTTGTTTGAAGAATTGGTTGCTCTCGTTCAGGATGCCCGCTTTTCTGCCGATGCAGAAGATAAAGAGATTGCAGGTGAGGATTTTATTGAAGGACATAAATATCGATTGGTTCTCGTTCCCGGTGAGAGCGGGAATATGGAAACCCTGAGGCTTGAAAAGATATAGGGTGCCGGGACGTAAGACACCCGTTAATATTTGACAGTAAGAAATGTCGAAAGATATACTGACAGAAGAAGTTTCGGAGAAGGGTTTTGCCCTGGTGGTGGTGATTGTCATCATGCTTCTTGTCAGTTTTCTGGCAGGGCAGCTTATTTTAAACGTGCGGACTGAGTTGAAGGTTGCGTTTAATGCGAAGGCCAGGTCCAGCGGACTTGCTCTGGCTGAGGCAGGAGTGAACCTGGGAATCTTCAGGATTCTTGATAAGCCTCTGCACTATATAAGCGAAGATTATGAGACTTTCCATGAAGGGTATGGGTATACTGCGTTCCTTCCTTCCGGGAAGGTGAAATATACGGTGATAAATGAATCAGGAAAAATGGACCTTAATAAGATGAATGAATCTCTGTTGAAGGTTTTTCTTGAATATCTGGACGTAGAGGTTGATGATCAGAGTATAATTATTGACTCGTTGTATGATTGGCGGGACAGTGATGATCTGCATCGATTAAATGGGGCGGAAGCAGAGTATTATGAAGCTCTTGAAGACCCGTACATCCCCAGAAACGGTCGTATCCTTGATCCTGCCGAATTTTTTCTTGTAAAGGGAACGGATAAACTTGCTAAAAAGTTTAAAGGAAGCGAGGCATTTACTGTGCATAATAACAGCACAAAGATTAACTTTAACAGCCTGACACCCTTTATGCTGGATTTTCTCGTTGAAGGAGATGAAGAAAAGAAAACAGCATATCGGGACGCTAAACAGGAACTGGGAACTCTTAATGCCAGCCAGGCTCGAATTGTTCTGGGTGATGAGCGTTTCGAGCGTTGTGCCTCCTTTCTGGGCTATTCTTCTGCAAACAACAAATATTATACTGTCATTGCCGAAGGCCAGCCTGGAGTTACCGAAGAAAGTGAAATCGAAAGGGAAATGGCAAGTGAAAACGAAGGTGAGACATCCGAATCCCGTCAGGATAAGCCCTCAATGGCGGTTTCTGTTTTGTTTCAGATGAGGGGTGCTGATGTGAACTATCTCTCCTGGCAGGAGGGATGGCTGTGAAAGGTTTTATAGAAATTTTTCTCAATAATGAGGGGATCAGGATCAGCGCTCCGGCAAGATGCAAGGAGGAGCTTTTTCTTTCCAGCCCGGTCTCAGATTTAGCTAACAGGCTTGAGCGGTTTGTTAAAGAAAACGGGGTCAGCGGTTCCCCTGTTCTTTTTTATATAGCAGAGGATCTTCTCAGTTTCAAAAAGCTGATGCTGCCTCTGAAAACGGCAAATATAAAGGAAGCAATTGCCTTTCAGCTGAGCATTCTGGTTCCCTATAATGATAATATTCTGCATAGTTTTTCCTCAGTTCGGCAAAAAGAAGGCCATGAAGTTGCGGTGTATGCCCTGGAGGCAGAAAAGGTTGAACCTTTTGTTGAAGAAGTTTTTCAGGCAGGATTTGAACTTGCCGGCCTCTATCCGGAAAGCCAGCGATATGTCACAGGGGCTGTAAAAAAAGAAGACTGGGCTCTTTTTTTATCTTCAGGCCGAATCTCAAAAGTGATGGTTTTTTCCGGAACACGACTCCTTGACAGGCTGCCGTGTTATCATGAACCGGAATATGATGCCGTGAAGAGCTTCTGTGGAAGAGAAACAGTGTATCGGTCTGAGGCCATGGAGGGAGAGGGATTCCTTGATGGCGGGGAGTTGCTTGGCGAGAGACCGCTGTTGCGGGACTTTAATCTTCTGCCGGCAGCTTATAAGAAACCGGATTATTGGCGTTTTATTCTTATTGCTCTCTGCATATTGAACTGTATTGCTTTGTTCTCGGTTATTGGAATTAAACAATATACCATTCAGCAGAAAATAACCCATCTGCGTGCCCAGGTGGAGAAACTGCTTCCAGAGGTAAAAGAAATAGAGACGCTGCGAATCAAAGAAAAAAAGATCGAGGCTTCTTTGCAGTATATTGAAAGCATCGAGCCCAACTTTGACATCGTTCGTTTCCTGGATGAGGTGACTGAGGGTCTTCCTGAAAATTCGTATCTGGATCAGATACGAATGGAAGCAAAGGGGAATTCGATCCAATTGCAGGGCTACACGGAAGATCTTGGGGAACTGACGGAGAAACTCGGTGAGTTTGGCAATGCAAAACTAAAGTCTACCCGCAAGCGTCAGAACAAGACGTATTTTCATGTGGAGATAGGGTTGCCATGAACAGGGTAATTGACGTCTTAAGGCGTTTTGATAGAAAAACAATCCTTCTCGTCTCTGTGGCTCTGCTGCTGTTCCTGAATCTTTTCCGGCTGGCTGCAGGATATTATAATGACCAGAAAGCCGAGGTGGAGACACAGCAGGCTCTCCTTGCTCAATATCAGGCAACGGCAGCAAAATTGCCGGAGCTGAAAAAACAGGTGGGACGTCTCGAGCGCCGTGCCGGATTGCTTGAAGATTATCTTTTTACGGGAACTTCGGTCGATGAAATTTCTTCGGCAATGCAGATAATGCTTCAGAAAATGGTGACAGACGCCGGGCTTGATCCGGAGTCTATTCGGCCGATAGTGCAAGGGAAAAAAGGCGAGTCGGGTAAATATGAATCAATAGAGATAAAAATTCGTCTTGCCGGGACAATGCCTCAGCTTGTTGATTTCCTTGGTCGTTTTTATAAGAATAAAAAATTGTTTGTTGTCGACAGTTTTACGGTGAAACCTTACAAGAAAACAGAGTTGAAGGTTTTCTTTGATATTAAGGGTTTTTACTCTATTAAAACAGCAGGTTAAAAATATTAATTTTGCGCATGTATAAACGTATTGCGGTTATCATACTCACCGTTTCTCTCTTTTTGCTGGTTCGAGAGGGGGTGATGAGTCGGCAGGAGCCTGAAGCTCCTGAGCCGGCAGTGGAGGCATCGGAGAAAGCTGCACCCTCTGTTGGCAGCCAGTCACTTGTCTCCTTCTATCCGCAGGTCCCGGCCAAGCTTCCTGACTTGAGCCAGGGGTATCTGTTTAATGAGGAACGTCTTCTTGCAAGTGAAGTCAAAGTGGTGGAAGAAAAGGTCGAAGAGCCTGGGGATGGTATAAAACTGGATATGGATCAGTTGTTTTATGCCGGTTCCATTATTATCGGAGACAACCGCAAGGCACTGGTCTCATATGTTGATGTCCAGACCAAGACAGCAAAATCTGCAGCAAAGAGCAGGGCAAAGAAAAAGGACTCCTCTAAAAAGCAATATGCCCAGTTGAAAGTCAATGACCAGCTTGGCGGCTACACAGTTACAGAAGTTGAGGCTGGTCATATTACTTTTGAAAGAGCCGGGAAGAGTATAGAAAAAAAACTGCATGACAGCAGTAAGGTCCGTATAAAGCCTGCAGCAAGAAAAAAAGTTGTGGCCAGGAGAACATCGACCTCTTCACCCGGCAAGAAGGTTTCTTTGGGAACCCCGAGTTCAAGGAGTAGACCAGTGACATCGCAGAAGGCGAGGACACCGAAGGTCGTCCAGTCAAAAAGAGTAAGAACCCCTGCTGGGTCAAACGTCCGAAACATACAACCTCCAGTCTCAAGATAAAATGAAAAACAATTCTCATCTTAGTATAAATTCCCTGAAAGAGGGCATCTCCTTTTATTGCAGAGGTAACCTGATGGACCTACATGGATTCATGTCTGATAAAAAATTAAAGAGCCTGCCGCCGGCCTATGACAGTTTTTTTCTTGGGAAAAAGCTGCTTGCAGGGGTTGGTTTCTTTTTTGTGGCGTGTCTGTTTCTGCTGAGCACTGGCTGTGTCAGGCATGCAGAGATGGGCCCCATTGCTGTCAACCCGGGAGAAATCGCAGCCGGTATAGTAAAGGAAGAAGGAAAGTCTGCGGTGCTTGAAGCCGAGGTGACTCTGGCCCGGGATGCTGAAAGGCCGAAATCCTATGCGATAGAGGCCACCGGGGAAGGGAAAAATAAAGCGCTTTCACAACTGCCTGCAAAGATCACACGAAAAGAACCGGGATCGGCGGCCAGGGAGGGTGAAGAAGCAGAGGATGGAATTAAACTTAATTTTGACAACGCTGATATTTACGAAGTCATTCAGGTCATTGCTGAAACACTGGAGCTGAATTATATCATTGACCCCCAGGTAAAGGGAGTGGTGAACATTCAGTCAGGGCAGAAAGTTCCCCTGAGCCAGCTTTTTTCTGTTTTTCAGAAAATACTCCATATCAATGGCCTCGATATTCGCAGTGAAGGCTTTTATGATTATATCTATGTGGCCAAAAAATCCAGCGCCGAGGCAATACACAGCCCGGATCAGATTGGTCAGCTGAAGGACTCTTCAGCCCGGGTGATACAGATTGTTCCGGTGGTTCATCTTGCGGCCATGGAGGCTCTCAAGCTGATTGAGCCCTATTTGTCGGACCAGGGAACCATTTATGATCTGTCCCCCCAGAATATGCTTATTGTCAATGACTATGAAAGCAAGGTGATAGATGCCTTAATGGTTCTGGCCAAGCTCGATGTTGCCCCTTTCGCATCTTTGAATGTCCGGCTGGTTCGTGTCGATAATGCCCCTCTTTATGATTTGCGGGATGAAGTCCTTGAAGTATTGAATGCCCTTAGGGTGAATACCAAGAATTTTGATGGTGTTTCCGTCATGGCAATCGAGAGAGTCAATTCACTGCTGCTGGTCAGTAATGATAAATCCTTGATTAATATTGCCTGGAGGTGGATTGAAGACCTTGATACGGTGCCGACCCTGGATCGGGATAATATTTATATTTATAATGTCCGAAATTCCATAGCGTCAGAGTTGGCAGAGCTTATCAGCTCATTGATTGCTGAAGAAGATCCTCAGAGCAGAACAACCCAGAAGAAGACAACAACAGATAAAGACGATCCCAAAAAGGCGCAGCCGGCACCTAAGAAAAAGACATCAGATGGAACAAAAAAGTCATTGTCGGCCTTGCGTTTTGCCGGAGAGCCTGTTTTGCTTGCAGATGATGATCGGAATATTGTCCTGATCAGGGCCCTCCCTCCCGATTACAGCCGTGTCGTAAAGCTTCTTGAAAGGCTTGACAATATGCCTCGCCAGGTGTTGATAGAAGTGATTGTTGCAGAAGTCTCACTAAACGACGGTCTTGAATTTGGGGTTGAGTGGGCTCTCCATAATAATGACCTAAAAATAAATCATGACAAAGGTTCAGAATATACCCAGAATTTTAGTTTTGGTTCCCCAGAAGTTGTAACTGGAGCGACTGGATTTGCATATAGTGTTGCTACCAAAATTGGAGATGCTCCTCGTTTGCTCTTAAAGGCCCTTGCCACTCAAACAGATGTGTCCATCTTGTTTTCACCACAGGTTTTGGTCCTCAACAATGAAACGGCAACACTGAATGTCGGTGACCAGGTTCCTATCGTTACCTCGGAAACCCAGAATGATACTCTTTCAGGCACAGTTTCTAATTCAGTTGATAGAACGGTTCAATATAAGGACACAGGCGTGATATTGACTGTCACACCGCAGATAAACTACAATGGCATTATTCTGCTGGATATACAGCAAACAGTCAGCAATGCTTTGCCTATAAGCCCAGACCAGGGTGTAGATTCTAATATAATTCAAAGCCGGGACATGAAAACAAAGTTGGCTGTAAAAGATGGTCAGTCTATTATGGTCGGCGGGCTGATACAAAGGAATGAGACTAAAGGTGAAACAGGGGTTCCTTTATTGAAAGATATTCCTTTGTTTGGTCATCTTTTTAAGACAGAGACAAGTACTATGGATAAAAAAGAACTTTTGATCATGGTCACCCCGTATGTTATTGAGACAGAAGATGTCTTGGATCAATATATTAAAGAGTTTGGCCATACCATGACGGAACTACGGGATAACTTGCATAGTTCAAAGAATTAGGGGAGTAGTATTTTCCTAAAATTCTCTCACAGAGACGCAGAGTTCACATGTTTTTTTGTTTTTCTCTGTGCCTCTGAGAGCTCTGTGAGAGAATTTCACTTTTGTGATACGAAAAAGGAAGTTTGCATGCGTCAATTAGTAATAGATGAATTGAGCCGTGAAGAGCGGGATAATATTGAAAGTTATCTGAAGCGAACAGTGCGTATCGGCGCTATGGAGGGGATGTTCTGGCTGGCTGTGCCGGATGATCTTCTGGCCGAAGCCCAGCAGGGCCATGAAAAATGCGGGCCGTTTTTT
>JACNJZ010000088.1 GCA_014382295.1 Candidatus Desulfobia pelagia
ACTGAAACTAGTCTCCTGCAATTGGCCGGTTTTATTTTGTTTATCGCCCTCGGGATAGCTTTTTGCCGATTTTTGTGGCGCTATCTGGTCATTGGTTTTTCCCGCCTGCTGGAGCGTGATTTAAGAGACTGGATGATGTCCCATCTTCTGACTCTTGATGCCAGATTTTTTAAACGGCATCCTACAGGCGAAATCATGGCCCTTTCCTCCAACGATCTTGCCGCAGTCCAGCTGGCATGCGGCATGGGGCTCATTGCCTTTGTCGATGCCGTGGTGATGACTATTGCCGCCCTCTCCTTCATGGCCTATATCAATCCAACGCTGACGCTTATTGCTGTGGCGCCCATGCCTGTGCTGGCATGTGTGACCCGGCTCCTTTCTTCGCGCCTTCATAGACGGTTTAAAAAAGTCCAGGAGCAGTTTTCAAAACTGACTGAATTTGCCAGAAGTGCTGTCACCTCAATTCATCTGGTTAAAGCCTATACCCAGGAGGCCTCCCAGGCCCGCGAATTTGACCGCATGGGAAGAGATTATATCCGTCACAATCTGAAAGTTGCTGTTGTCCAGGGCATTCTTTTCCCTTTTTCCGGACTTATTGCCAATAGCTGTCTGCTCTTGATTCTTTTTTTTGGCGGGCGTTTGACTATTCAGGGGACAATCACTCTTGGGGATTTTATCGCTTTTATATCCTATCTCTTCATGCTTACCTGGCCAATGATGGCCATTGGCTGGGTGGCCAATCTTTTTCAGCGGGGAGCAACATCATTGGGCCGTATTCAGCATATTCTGGAGGCGAAATCAGAATTGCAAGCTATTCCTGTCGGGGGCAAGCCACTGGATCGAGTCACTGAAATTACGCTGAATCATCTCTCTTTTGCCTATCCGGACCAGGAAGAAAGGGTTCTGGAAGATATTCATCTTCACATATCTCCCGGCCTTATCGGGGTAGTAGGCAAGACAGGTTCGGGGAAAACAACATTGTGTAATATCCTGACCCGCCTCTATCCGGTTGCCGACGGCACATTTTTTCTCGACAACAGGGATGTGAACACATTGCCGCTTTCCAAGGTCCGGGGGAGTATTGCCTATGTGCCCCAGGACACAATGCTTTTTTCCGACACCATCCAGTTCAACATTTCATTGGGGAGGGAGGATGCATCACTTTCGCAGATACAGGAGGTGGCCCGGGCAGCAGCCGTCCATGATGAGATTATGGCTCTCGAAGGCGGATACCAGGCCCGAATTGGAGAGAGAGGCGTCAAACTCTCAGGGGGTCAGCGTCAGCGCATAGCCTTGGCGCGGGCACTCATTCTTGACCGGCCGGTGATTATTATTGACGATGGCCTTTCAGCTGTCGATATGAAAACAGAACACGCCATTATTCAATCCATCGCGTCCTACCTGAAGGATCGAATGTGTATAATCGTTTCACACCGGGTGGCACCCCTTGTTGCCGCCCGGGAAATTCTTGTTATGGACAAGGGGAGCATTGTTGCGCACGGAACCCATCAGGATCTTCTTGAAAAGAGTGACTTTTATGCGGCAATCTACAGGCATCAGTCCATAGCCCGGGAAAAAGGGGAATAGGCTGATGCGATACGGATACGGATATTTTGAGGAGGATCATCTCGGTCAGGTTGCCGACACCGGCCTGTGGCGCAGGGTGATTGCCTACTCATGGCCCCACAGGAGAAAACTCGCTGTGGCAATTCTTCTTTCTTTTGTCATTACCGCAGCAAGCCTTGCTCTGCCCTACATGATTCGTCTCGGGATAGACAGCTATATAGTCAATACTCAACTGGAGACGGCTGAACGTGTCAGCGGCCTTGCCGGTCTGGCCTGGCTCTTTGTCGGTGCTGTCATTGTCGGATTTGCAGCTAATTTTTTTCAGGTTGTTATTCTCGAGTGGACCGGCCAGACCATCATGCACCAGATGCGCCAGCAGCTTTTCCGGCATATGATGGGACTTGATATTTCCTTTTTCAACAATAATCCGAAAGGAAAACTGGTGACCCGTCTTACCAATGATATACAGAATATGCATGAGATGTTTACCTCTGTCATTGTCACCCTTTTCAATGACTCGATCAAACTCATTGGGATTCTGGGCATCCTGTTTTGGATGAACTGGCGCCTGGCGCTCCTGCTGAGTCTCCTCCTGCCGCTTATTGCAGGCAACACCCTGTGGTTCAGCCGTCTGGCACGAGATGCCTTCCGCACTATCAGAACACATGTCGCCAGGATTAACGCCTCTCTTCAGGAGTCGATTTCAGGTATTTCAGTGATCCAGCTCTTTCTGCGGGAAACTGATACCGCTGCGAAATTTGCCGATCTCAACAACGCCTATTTGCGCAGCAACCTGTATCAGATTAAGATTTTTGCCATTTTTATGCCGGCAATCGAACTGTTCAGTGCCATTGCGACAGGGTGTATTATCTGGTACGGGGGTGGTGAAGTCATTCGCGATAATTTGACAATAGGTGAGCTTGCAGCATTCATAGCTTATATGCGTCTTTTCTTTCAGCCAATCCGGGAGCTTTCCCAGAAGTATTCCATTGTGCAGTCTGCACTGGCTTCAGCGGAGCGGATTTTCCAGCTCCTGGATATCTCTCCGGCTATTTCTCCGGTGGAGCCGCAGAAGGGCAAAGCAGACATGCAGGGGGCCGTTGTCTTTCGCGGGGTCTGTTTTGGATATGATGCCGAACAGGAAATCCTCCATGATGTCTCCTTTTCAGTTTCGCCGGGGCAGACTCTTGCTATTGTCGGGGCAACCGGGGCTGGCAAATCGACGATCGTTAATCTTCTCGAGCGATTTTATGAGCCGGACAGCGGCGATATCCTCATTGATGGCCAGGATCTTCGCTCTCTTGATACTGGCTGGCTCCGGAGACAGGTTGGCCTGGTCATGCAGGATATTTTTATTATCCCGGGGAGTATACGGGAAAACATCCTGCTTGACAGGGAGATGGATGATGACGCCCTGGGGGAAATCATAGCCAAATCCCAGCTCAGGAATCTTATCCGTCAGCTGCCGGACGGTCTTGAGACAAGAATAGGTGATGGCGGAGTTGATCTCTCTTCGGGCCAGAAACAGCTTTTGACTTTTGCCCGGGTCCTGGCTCGTAACCCGAAACTGCTCATTCTCGATGAGGCGACTTCCAGTGTTGATTCGGCCACGGAAATGCTGATTGACCGTGCTGTTCAGTCCACCCTGGCCAATCGCACCAGCATTGTCATAGCCCACCGGCTCTCTACAATCCGCAGTGCTGATACCATTCTGGTCATGGATCAGGGGGAAATAGTTGAACGCGGCAGCCATACCGGGTTAATAAGTAAAGGGGGACTGTATACACATCTCCATAATCTGCAGTTGGCAAGGAGCAGGGAAGATATTTCTTCTTGAAAGATTTATGAAAAAGAAACTTGATCATTTTATAAAAAAGTATGCGAAGAAGCAGGAAGGCCTTCAGGGAATCGGAGACCTGGACCTTATCGAAGCCGTGGAAAAAGACTATCAGGCATGGTTTTTGTCCAGTGTTATCAGCGAGATAGAAAATATTCTGGCAATTGATCACCGTCTGCCTGTCCGGGAAATCCTCGAGCTGGCAGCGCAGCGCATTGTCAAGGAGCTTTCAGCCGTAGCCGCCACCATTCGGGTTCTGGACCCGGATTCGCCGCGGATGGTCAGTTCCGGAGCCGCCGGAATATCCGGCCATGACATGGAGTCGGCCGTGGATGTGCAGGATTCCATATCCGGTCGGGTCACCCAGGAAAAACGGGTTATTTCCGTGGCCAGCATTGCCAACGATCCATTGTATAAGAATAAGGATCTGGCAACAGAACGGGGGTTTCATTCGCTGCTGGCGGTTCCGCTTATCCTGCCGACCCCGACATCTTCCGGGAACAGTATTCTCGGGACCATCCAGATATATTATACAGATGACAATCGCCAGTTCGATGCCCTTGAGATTGTCCATGCGGAACTTTTGGCCAGAAGAATAAGTTTCGTTCTTGCCAAAAAGAAAATTTTTGACCTTGAAGAACTCAACCTCCGCAAAGAGACCATCGTCAATAAAATCTTTGTCAAATTGAGCCGCAAGGAAAACATCAAGCTCAAGGATCTCTTTGTCCTCCTTATCCCGGAACTGCAGGAACTCCTGAATATACAGAGCTGTGCATTGTTTACTGTTTCAGACGACCAGCAGTACATCAACCTGGAAACAGCATATCCTCTGGATGATTGTTACTTCGATGTCGGTCATACCTTCACGGTTGCGCATCATGCTTATTTTGAGGCTGTAATCAGCGGGAAGGAAGAATACGGAGACTGGCCATTCGAACGGATAACCCAATCATACTTACTGATCAAGAATCCCTCCAGGAGCAGCCTGATCAGCAGCGATATGAATACGTTCATTGCTGAGCGCCATATCCACTCCATACTTCTGATACCCTTGTATGTTGACGGGCAGGTGAGTCATCTTCTGGCCTTTTATGCCACCGACCAAAAAGAAATTTTCTCTGATGATGAAATAGAGCTGCTGATTTTCTTTGGCAAGGAGATCATCAAGGCCACTCGACTGGAGTTTATGAGTGATGTCCTGCATGACATCAAGAACCCGGCCATAGCGGTGGCCGGATTTGCCAATCGCGCCCGCAGACTTCTGCAGAGTGATGATGTCGAAGCGGTCAGAGACAAACTGACGGCCTATCTCGATATCATAGCCTCGGAATCATCACGAATGCAGGATCTGGCCCTTGCCATGGCCGGAGAGGGCCGGGAGGAGGTGGTCAATCTGGCTGAAGTTGCTGAACAGCGATGGCAGATTGTTGAGGAGGTTATCCAGGATCCGGCTCTGCGGCATGTAAAAGTAATAAAGCCTGACTGTCAGGAAAACATGCTGGTCTTTTGTCCCCGCTTCGGATTGGAACGGATTGTAGACAACCTTTTGGGGAATGCCGCTCGTGCTGTTCCTGGAGAAGGAGGAAGTATTGGCCTGCGCTGTTATCAGGAGGAAGGGAAGGTCTTTCTGTCTGTTGAAAATACCGGAGAGATTGCGCCAGAACAACTGGAGGCTATGCAGAAAGGCGCGGTCAAGGGGAGAGGGCTCAGTATAATTGATCGTTTTGTCCATGCAAACCATGGAGGCATCAAGATTGAAGTAGGTAATGGAGCGACCCGTTTTATCATCTCATTCCCTCTGGCCTCGACGTAAATGCAAGACCTGATGTGTGAGATGCCGGACGAAAACCTGATGCTAATGGTATACACCGGAACAGCCTGTTAAGACACACAATCCTTTACCGCCTCAGCAATTGTGGGAAACTGAAACGTGAAATCACTCTGAAGCAGGCGTTCAGGCAGAACGTGTTGTCCTCCGGTCAGAACGGTTGCTCCCTCGCCGAAATGGAGCTTGAGGATTAGGCGGGGGACCCGGAAAATTGTCGGCCGGCATAATGCCTTGCCCAGGGCCTTTGTCAATCCTCTGTTTGTTGTCGGATTGGGCGAGGTCAGGTTGTATACCCCGTTAAATGATGGTGTCGTTATTGCAGTTACATAGGCCTGCGTGAGGTCTTCGATATGGATCCATGAAAAAGCCTGGAGCCCGCTGCCGATGTGGCCGCCAAGTCCTAGCCTGAAAGGAAGAAGCATCTGCTGGAGGGCTCCACCGTTTTTGCCCAGGATAACACCGAAACGGAAGATCATCGTTCGAATACCAAGGCGTTCTGCCTTCATTGCCTCTTCTTCCCATTTTTGAGAAAGATTTCCCAGGAAATTATCGGCCTGCACGAAGTGTGTCTCTGTATGATGGCCATGGTCAGCATAGAAACCAATGGCTGATGTTGAAATGAAGGCCTCAGGCTTCCTGGTCATTTCGCTGCAGGCCTCGACGAGTTTTCTGGTGACATTAATCCGGCTGTCAAACAGGATTTTTTTGTAGCCTGCGGTCCAGCGTTTTATTATCGGAGCTCCAGCCAGGTTTATGATGACATCGGCGTTCTGTATTTTACGGGCCAGATCACTGGCCGGTGCCTTGAAATCTTCTCTGGCAAGAGGAATAACAGACCAGCCTTTTTGCTGCAGAAACTCACAGAGCCTTTTACCAACAAAACCTGTTGAGCCGCTCAGGGCAATGGTATGTTTGTTTTTGTCGGCCATGGTTGACAATCTCGTAAAAAGTCTCGGGATGGCTAAGTAAAAAGTTTGATATAGAAGGCGTAGCAATTTTTCAGATACGAGGCCATACAAGTGGTATGCCGAGTGCCTGAAAAATTGCTACAATGCAGTAGATCGGACTTTTTACGACGCCATCATGGTTATCATCCCGATAAAGAACGGCCTGTGTCAGTGACTGCATGGAACTGTCGCTGCCGACCGTTATTCGTCTGTTGCTATTCCCTTTTTTGCCAGATCTTTGAGGACTTTTTTTATCTGTTCCTCATTGCAGTCATCAATAAGATATACATTTTTCGTTCCATCGTTGAACTCGAGGACGAATCGTCTTTCAATGTCCATGTATGCTCTTTTAATATAATCCTTGTCGAGCCAGGGTTTCAGTTCCGCCATAAAATCATTCAAGCTGCATGTTTTCATTGTGTTCCCTCCAGAGTTTTAGCGATATTTCATTGAGCCTCTTGCAAAATGCCAGTATGTGTCATTCCGAATACCCGTAGGGCATAAACTCCGTGAGGAATCTTAACTGTTTGATTTTATAAGATTTCCCCATTCTATCGAAATGACAGATGGTGCTTATTACTAATTTTGCAAGAGCCTCCATTATCTGAATATTCTATTTTTAATATTGGCTTTGGTTATCTTTACTCTTAAGTTAATCATAAGGGCTGCTTAAGGCAATAGTAGGAAAAGAGAGAAAAATGATAGAAAATACTGTTGTTGTGCTCGCTGGATGGCTTGCACATGGAGTGAACACAGGGGGGGAATCAATCAGGAAACAAAGTCGGACCCTGTGCGATCCCTTTCATTTAAGTTGTTTTTAAGCTGGTTCTGCTGAGTCAATTCCGGGTCGCCCGGGTCAAGACAGCGAAAAGTCAGGGAGTAGGCATTCTGGTGGAATGATTTTTTGATTTCAACGGGTACAAAGTGCTTGTCGAGGGCATCACAGTACTTGAGAGCTTCTGACATGATAGTTTTTTCGGCTCTGAAATCACCGGTGGAGTCTTTGATTTTTATTTGATGGGTATCCAGCCGGAGAAAAGAAACAAGGTGAGGATGCAGGGCGCATCCATTGAGAGAGAATAAAACAAGAAGCACGAATGCTTTTTTTATGATCCCGTTCTTGTCCATGTCGGCCAACTTTATGGATTCATTTTCAGGTTTACGTGTAACCATGACACGAACAGTATTCTGCGTTTATCGGCGGCAATGGGAGAGCTCTGGAGGTGAGCAGACTACCATTTAAGGCTTGAAATAACGCGATGATTGGCCCGTGCAATTGAACTGCTGACGTTTTCAAATTTAATTATCTGGGCAATCCTGTCATTTCTGTCATATGTCACTTCGTATGTGATCTTATCCCCGTCAAAGGTTGCCTCAAGAGGAGTACCGAGAACTTCCCAGAGGCCATGGGTCAGGACGTCGGCAACAACATGCAGAATTGCCCTGCCCGCTTTTGCGCCAGTGCTGTAACCCTGGACAAAAGAAAATTTATCATATTCCCTTCCATCGCCATCAACTCCAGACGAGACAGGGTCTCCGAATTCCGCAATTAAAAGATCTCTTGTGGTTCCAACCTTCAGGAGTTCAACATTTTTCAATCCTGGCTGGGTTGCGGCCATGTAAACGGAGCAGCCGGTATTGAGCAGGAGAGTTGCGCAAACAAGAAGAATACATATATTTTTTAACATAATTTTCCGTCCTTTTCGGGTTCGAGGTCGAGATTTAAATATTTATATTTTATGGTACAACATTTGACAGGTGTCTGGCAAGCGTGGTTACAGGTAAATACCACATTGTTTCGAACTTCTGTATACTTCTTTATTACCTAAGAGACAAAAGAGAGTCAAAAGATTTTTGCCTTCCTGGCAGTGACAAAGTGTTTTTTGAAAGGGTAGGTGCCGGTAACAGGTTGTTATCAGGAGTTATTATTGACTATGTTCCGGTTTATGGGTATTTCTGTATAAATGCACTGCGGGCGACGGTCCTACTCATTGTGTGGAGTCCGTCTTTGAGGGTGCCTGCTGACTTTTTTATCGATTTATTCAGGTCTTTCTCCAGGGAGGGTCTGAATGAGAAATTCCTCCTGGCTCAAGGAATACAGAAATGAATGAAGAATTAGCGACTCTGCAGAAAGTGTACAGTTTCGTTGCTGAGTTCCTGGTGAGATACAGTTTCCAGATTGTCGGTGCCATTATTATTCTGATCATAGGTTTCAAGCTGGCAGGCTGGCTCGGCAGGCTGGTGATCGGTTTCTGTGAAAAGCATGACCTTGATATTACCCTGTCAAGGTTTCTGGGGAATGTAGTCAAAGTCCTTGTTTTGACCTTTGTCATTATTATTGCCATCGGCAAATTCGGGATATCTATTGCTCCATTCATTGCTGCTCTCGGGGCCCTCGCTTTCGGCAGCAGCTTTGCACTCCAGGGGCCGTTGTCAAATTATGGTGCCGGGTTGTCCATTATCCTTAGCAGGCCCTTTATCGTCGGCAATACCATATCCGTCCAGGGGGTGAGCGGTGTGGTGGATGAGATTCGTCTGGCGGCTACAATTTTGTCCACCGAAGATGGCGAGCAGATTACTATTCCGAACAAACATATTGTCGGTGAAATAACCCTCAATTCTTTTGAAAACAGAATTGTCGAATCGATAGTCGGAATTTCCTATGGTGATGATCCCCAAAAAGCGGTGGATGTGTTAACGGAGACTCTGGCCGGGATTCCGGAGGTTGTCCAGGATCCGCCGCCGCAGATCGGTCTGGATGAATTTGGTGACTCTTCAATCAACATTGGCCTGCGCTATTGGGTGGAGACGAAAAAGTATTTCCAGTCAAAGTATAAGGTGAACATGGCCATTCATCAGAGTCTGGCAAAAGCGGGAATCTCTATTCCATTTCCCCAACGTGAAGTGCGGATGTTATCTGATAAGGCTTGATTGGTCTGTGGTTTGAGAGATGAGGGTGAGAAAAAAGTCAATTTTTCAAGGTTGCCTATTGTTGTGTCGGAAGAAAGTTAAAAACGCATTTTCAGTCCGATTTCGGCATAGCGTGGGGCATTGGGGCCGCGTTCAGAGGTGTATTGGCTGGTGTTGAAGATATTCCGCGCAACACCAAAGAGGATTAGGCCCAGGTGCTCACTGTCATAGAGGGTTCTGTTGATGCTGAGGTTCCAGAGGATTGAGTTGTTTTCTTTCGCCTCTTTACCGTCAGCCAGGTATCTACCCCACTTGAGGTAATGGCCGGAGAGCTCGGCTGTGATGATTTCCGGGTGATCGAAGAGCAGGATGATATTGACAGTGCTGGAATGATCGGTCTGGTCCTCGGGCAGGTCTGAGTATGTATAGGTGACGTTGGCCTGCAGTGAGGTGTGATAGATGGACCGGGTGCGCACTTCTACCTCAAGGCCCTGACGTTGGCTGGGGTCGCCGTTCATTTTGTAGATGCTCCAATCCGGTGCGGTCACCCAGGTATTGTCGACATCATGATGAAAAAGGGTGGTCTTGATGTGGAGATAAGGGATGGCCATGCTTTCTGCTCCGGCCTGGTATGTCCAGTTTTTCTCCGGATCAAGATAAGGATTGACTGATGAGGGGCTATATAGCGGATCTCCTTCAAGATGCCAGGCCGGAGGTTTGCGAAACCCCTTGGAAACAGAGGCCCGCAGCAGGGTATCGGTTCGGATCTGGTAGGTCACACCCAGGGAGGGGCTGATCAGTTCATTGGAGACGGTGGAGATATGGTCCCAGCGAAGTCCCGGGCTGACGGTTAATCTGTCAAAGACAAAAGAACCGTTCAGGTAGTAGCCGGAGATATCCTCGGTGAGAAGATCCATGGCATAATAATCTCTCATGGGGGCCAGGAGCGGGTAGTAGGGGTCCCAGTCCACAACGCTATTGCGGTACTTCCGGGTCATCTGTATCTCATTGCGTTGATAGTCTGCACCGGCCACCAGAGTGTGATCTCCCCGTTTATAGTCGAGGCGAAAGGCACCGCCGGTTGACTTCTGGTCGTTGATGAAATTGTGGATCAGGGTTGTGGGGAGACTGGTGGTATGGCGAATGAGTTGATAGTCATTGTCAAACCGAAACACCTCAGCATGGAGGTTAAGGTCCTCTGCCAGCAGGGCGTCAAAACGGGCACTGATAAAGGTATTCTTGTCGTTCAGTTCCTGGGCATGACCGGCAGCCGGCCAATAGGTGGCCAGATGCTTCGGCTGTGAGTAGAGGCCGGATATTTCCAGGGTCATGTCGTGGGGCATCTCCACCCTCAATTTGCCGTAGCCGGGACTGTTTTCATAAAAACGGTCATCCTGCAGACCATCAGAATCCTGACTGCCGGCATAGAGGTAATAACTGACATTGGCAGTCTTGCCGGTCAGTTCGGCCGTGACATCGTGACTTTTTTTTCCGCCATAGGAGGCCACCACATCAACCTGGGGCTTGGTGCTGTCGCCGCTGTCCTTGGTTATGATATTGATGACGCCCCCCAGGGCTGATCCCCAGACGGAAGAGGCAGCACCTTTGATTACCTCGATACGTTTGATGATTCGTACCGGGATCATATTGACCCAGGCCAACTCCACGGAGGCCTTATTGACCCGCACCCCGTCAAGCAGAACCACAACATGTTCCCAGTTAGATCCCTGGATATAAATGAGGGAATTATTATTAAAATCGAGACCGATATAGTTTACATATATTCCAGCCACCCTGTTCAGGATATCATCCACATTATGGGCGTTCATGCGTTCGATATCGGCAGCGGTGATGATGGTGACATTCTCGGCAACCTGGTTGAGAGACTTTGGCACCCTGGTGGCAGCTTCAACTTTTTGCTCTAGTTCAAGGCCCATGTCAAAATACAAAGACAACAGTTTTTCATCTTCCCGGATGTCTTGAGCAGATGCAGCAAGGGGGAATATAAGGATAACAGTGCTAAAGCAAAGGCTAAGTATGGTGTTCATGAATCCCCTTCTCCTTTTTAGGGGTATAAAATTTGCAAATACATTGAGTTGATTGTATTATCTCGCCAGCTGACAATTACATTCATTTTCAGATTCAAGATTTCAGAAAACTAATCGTCTCGATTTCTACATGAAAAAAGTCATTTTTGCCATAACATTGTGTTTCTGCATAGTTTCTACAGCCGCGGCCTATGACATTGTTGTGGTGAAAAGCAGGTCGGCAGGCCCGTATGAAGAGATGGACCGGCTTGTCAGGGCAGCGCTTCTCCAGGAGCTTCCCGCCTCAGGTCAGAAAAGTATCCAGCCCCACAGTATTACTTCGTTCTCTTTGGGAGAAGAAGATCTTCCAGCTGTTACGGAAAGGATTCAGGCCGCATCTCCTGACCTGATAGTCGCGATTGGCTCCAAAGCTCTGCAGTTTACAGAAAAGATAGAGCAAACACCCATTGTCTACCTGCTGGTTCCCGCTCCTGAAAAGTATGTCAATAACCGCGATAATGTTACCGGTGTCCGCTTCGGATTATCAGCCCAGTCCCAGTTTAATCAGTTGAGCCGATATATTCCCGGTATAAAAAGAGTTGGTGTCATCTATGATCCGGAGCGGACCGGAGATCTGGTGCATCAGGCTTTGTTTACCCTGACTGATCATGAGCTTGTTGCCCTGCCTGCCAATAATCCCAGAGATGTTCCCGCCCTTCTCAAGCAGTTGCAGGGCAGGGTCGACGCCCTCTGGCTTGTTCCCGATCTGACTGTTATCAACTCAGTCACCCTGGAGAGTTACATTCACTTCTCCATGGAAAATAAAATACCGGTCCTGGCATTTGCCGAGAAGTACCTTGATAAGGGTGCGGCAATCGCTGTAACTGTTGACAAAGAGGCTATGGCTGAAATGGCTGCCCAAGTGGTATCCCGAATTGTCAGGGGCGCCGATATCAAGGCAATAGGGTCTGTTGTTGAGGCCGGCAGGGGGAAGGCTGTCATAAACCGTAAGATTACCGCAAAACTCAATATTGTATTAACCTGGATGGAATAGTGGTATCGGTGTCCCTGCCAAAACAGATTCGGGGCAGCTTTGGGGCAAAGCTGCTCAGCGTCATGATTTTCCTCATTGCAGCATTGACCATGCTGTTTCATCTTTTTCTTGCCCAGCTACAACGATCTTCCCACAATCAGTATATCACCAATACCGGCATTGCCATGGCCAGGGTACTCGCCGAATCAATTACGCTTGATGTCTTTGCCGAGAATCTTCATGGAATGAAGGCTCCTGTTTTAGCAATTTTTAACCAGGATGACGTGCTGGGTGTTGCCGTATTCAACACCAACAAAGAACTGCTCTATTCCCGGCAGAAAGAGGAGAATGGCAAGGAAAGCCACAGCTGGCAGCAGATGATACAATCAATCGGCCCAGCTCACCCCCCCCAGCTCACTGAAACAGAAGAGGCCTTTGTCTTCCGCCATCCTGTTTTTTATAGTGTTTCAGCGGAAAGAGAAGAAGATCTTTATTTCAGCAATCCGGAACAGATGCTGGATGCGGAAAATATAGGCTATGTTGTCCTGGCACTTTCGGTGAAAGGGAAACAGGGCCACATGCAGGAGGCCCTTTCCCATACAGTATTTTCCACCATTGTCTTTCTCCTTTTGGGGGTGCTGCTGATCTCCCTGGTAGTCCGGAGAATTACATCTCCCTTGTCATCTTTGCTGCGTAAGGTAAGGGCAAGTGCCGGGATCCAGGATCATGAAGATGATTTTGACCTGCTTTCAAAAACTTTTGATTCTCAGTTCAATGAACTGCGCGAGACCTTTACTGTAATCAATGTTCTGAAGGAGAAGCTTGAAAAAACAAACAGGGATCTGGCTGCCGATATTGCCATGCGGCAGCAGGTTGAGGCTGCGTTGCGGAAGCGCGATCATATCCTGGCGGCTGTTAATCATGCCACGGCTAAGCTGCTGGAAAGTAATGAGTGGATACCATTTATCAAAGAGATGGTTGATGAGCTCGGTCATCAGTGGCAAGTGGGTGCGATTCGCGTTATGAAACATCATGTTGATGCAGATGGTGATGTTATTGCCGACCTCCAGCATGAGTGGATATCCGAGGAGGTCAGGGCGAGTATTGATAACCTGAAGCGGAGGAACTTGTCCTATTCAAAACTGGGTTTTGAGAGTTGGCTCGAGTGTTTTCAGAAGGGGGAGATGGTGAGCGGCAACAGTGATGATATGTCTCCTGCTGTGAGGTCCTGGCTTGATGATCGCGGTGTTAAGTCCATAGCGCTTGCCCCCATCATGGTAGAAAAAAAATGTTGGGGGTTCATGAGTTCAGCAACCTTCGACAGGAGGGTGGATTGGCCCGAGCCGGAGCTTGATGCCCTGCAGGCTGCGGCTCGGATAATTGGTGCTGCTGTTCATCGTGAAGACATGACCAGGGAACTTGAAGGGAAACGTGCCCAGCTTGCCCATGCCGGCAGGTTGACAGCCATGGGAGAAATGGCATCTGGCATGGCCCATGAAATCAACCAGCCCCTTACTGTTATTAACCTGAGTGCCGACGCCTGTGCTTCCTATTTTAAAAAAAATGAGCCGGAGTCCCCTGAAGCGGAAGCCTCTGAAGATATCAGGCTGCAGGTGAAGAAGATAGCGCGGATCATCGATAATATGCGTGTTTTTTCCGGGAGGGCATCAGGAGGGATGAAGTTTCTCAATCCAGCCTATCCTGTTCAGGATGCTCTTGCTTTTTTCCGTGTACAGTTCCGGGCACATAAGATAGATTTACAGGAAGATATTTCGGAAGATTTGCCGGAAGTTAAAACCGAAGCGCAGAAATTTGAACAGATTGTTGTTAATTTTCTTTCAAACGCCCGTTATGCGGTGGATAAGAGAGCAGAAACGGAAGATGGGCTGGTTCGAAAAGTTGTCGTTCGACTTTTTCATAGAACACTTTCCCGGGAGCAGATCACGTCTTTTGGTGGCGATCCTGAATTCTTTTATTCCGGACAGGCGATTGTTCTGGAAGTCCAGGATAATGGGACAGGGATGGATGACACAGTAAAGAGTCGCTGTCTGGAGCCTTTTTTTACCACCAAAGACGTTGGTGAGGGTACAGGTCTGGGATTGTCTGTAACCCACGGTCTCGTAAGGGAGCTTGGTTTTTATCTTGCCATGGAGAGCCGGCCGGATGAAGGAAGTATATTCCGGGTTTTTATTCCAGTAAAACAGGGTGAACATCATGTATAGTCGCCAATTTCCCATGCGGGGCAATAATAATGTCTTTTAGCTCCCTGCCATATCCTGATCTGCCTATTATGGTTGTTGAGGATGACCCAGCAGTCATTAAGGCTGTATGTCGAACGCTCAATCTCAACGATTTCAATAACCTCCTTGCTGTAGATGACAGCCGGCGGGTCATGTCCATTTTAGAAGAGACAAAAGTCTCTCTTGTTCTTCTCGATATCACCATGCCCCATATCCGGGGCGATGAATTACTTGGTGAGATTGCTGTCAGGTATCCCCACCTCCCTGTTGTCATGGCAACGGCAACGGATGATGTTGATACGGTTGTCGGCTGTATGAAAAAGGGTGCATTTGATTATATTACCAAGCCAATAACCACGGGGAGACTGATCAGTGCCATAAAATGCGGACTGGAAGTTTACCAGTTGCGTCGTGAGCAGGAGGCTTTGCGGAAAAAAGAGAACACGTCCCGTCTTGCCAGGCCGGAGTGTTTTGCGAAAATCATTACAGGCAACAGTGATATGCTGAAGCTGTTTGGCTATATTGAAAAAATTGCTTCATCCTCCCGTCCCGTGCTTGTCACCGGTGAAACAGGAGTGGGAAAAGAACTGGTGGCAGAAGCTGTTCACCTGGCCAGCGGAAGAAAAGGCGAGCTGGTGGCCGTTAATGTTGCCTCCCTGGATGATAATGTTTTCTCTGACACCTTGTTTGGTCATGTCAGGGGAGCATATACCGGAGCTTCATCCGCAAGAGAGGGCCAGCTGAAAAAAGCCAAAGGCGGGACCTTGCTGCTTGATGAGATCGGCAGCCTGAGCCTGGCTTCCCAGGTAAAGCTGCTGCGCCTTATTCAGGAAAGAGAATATCTTCCCCTTGGGACAGATGCTGCGATTAAAACTGATGTGAGCATTATTGCTTCAACCAATGATAATCTCGAGGAAAAGGTAAAGCAGGGTTTGTTCCGGGGAGATCTTTATTTCCGGCTGAAAACCCATACAATTCATTTGCCCCCGCTCAGGGATCGTCTTGATGATCTGCCTTTGCTCGTTAGTCATTTTGTCGGGGAGGCTGCAGCTGAGGCTGGAATAAAATTCCCGATAGTACCGAAGGAGATTTTTGCCCTGTTCATGAATTACTCTTTCCCGGGGAACCTCAGAGAGTTGAAGAGTATGATTCATGATGCGGTGCTGTCGCAGAAGAGCAAAAATCTGTCGTTGAAACCATTCTATAAGGTTATTTCTCCATCGGCATCCTTTGATTCTCAGGGCGTTAATTCTTCCGGAGACGCCGATGTTTCTTTTGGGGCGAAGCTGCCAACTGCGCAGGGCCTGAGAGTTCTTTTGGTAGAAGAGGCCCTGAAGCGATCAGGGGGGAACATCAGTATGGCAGCCGCCCTTATTGGCATTACCCGTCAATCTCTCAGCCAGTTTGTCAGCCGCAACAACATCTGTTTTTCCGGCGACAATTGTGGCGTTGGGTAGATCTGCCCTGCAGGAGAAGTTGCATTGGGGTTTGCCGCCCATTTCGGCCTATTTAGCTGAATACGCGTTGTTTATCGCTATTTTGCGGGGGGGGGTGGCTTTTTTGTAAGCTTTTCCTGCGCCAGCCACATTCTTTCTGAAAATCTCCATCGTTGATTTCCTGACCGGTTCTATTCGTTGAAGTGGCTTGTTATCGAGCTTTCCCGCTACAACTTCTTGTTATTTCACAGTTTTTCTTCTTTTTTAAAGATTTTTCTCCCAGACGGCATGTTTCTTTCATTACCACAATACAGTTGTTTGGCCGTTTTTAAGACGAAGGGCTGTTTTATAGGGAGAGTAATGGTGAATGTCTGTGAAAAAAGAGGGCTGTCGATAATTGAAGACAGCCAATTGAATCAGGAAAGTATTGCTGAGTATCTGTGGCATAAGGTGCAGAAGGCGGAACATGTTTTTGCAGCGGA
>JACNJZ010000016.1 GCA_014382295.1 Candidatus Desulfobia pelagia
CTCTGCCATAATCCAAAAACATATCCGTCATGCCGAGGAGCTCATAACGATACGGAACAATGCATTCCGTCTGCCGAGGTAGAATCTTTCTGGTCAGCATAAAGTTGCCGGACAACACATCGACATGAGGATTTTTCGAGTCTTCCATGGAGAACAAATGGAGTGTTTCCCTGGCTCTTGACATGGCAACATAATAGAGCCTGCGCTCCTCTTCCATTTCCAGGTCCTGCACCTCTTGCCAGCTCCCGCCCAGAACAAAAACGTGATCAAATTCGAGTCCTTTTACAGAGTGAACGGTGGAAAGAAAAATCCCATTCTGCAGGCTTTTAGAACGGTTCTGGTCGACCAAAGCCTCGTAGAAATAATCCTCGATAAGAGGCACGGGCTGGGCAATGTTGCCTGATTCGTCGATCCACTCCGTAATCAAGTTGTAAAGGTTTTTATGCCAAACATTTCGCCGGTCAGGTTCGTCAGGAAGCAGGGTCAGCAATGTGTCGGCCGTCATCATCTCTGAACGTCTTTCTCGCAGATAATCAAGCAAATTTGCCCCTTCCTTTATTCTTGTAAGACTTGGAAAAGAACTTTTGCCCCAGTTCAGGCTGACCGAGATGTCATTATATTCAAAAAAAGAGCGAACCACATCCAACTCTTGCCATTGACGGGCAAGAATAGCGCAGTTGCTCAAGCTGAAAGAACTCTCCAATCCCTGCAGTCTTTTGATTTCTTCAAGAAGAGAGAAGGCTTGTTCGTTACGGTTCCGGACCTGAAGGATCTGCACTTTGCCTTGACCGATACGGTCAATTAGTTGCCAGTTGCCGCCAACAGGCAACCCTTGCCGGGCTCGATTGATTTTGATTGCATGCTCTTTCTTCATTCTATCCGAATTGTGGGAAATGAGCGCATTGGCGGCGGCAATAATAGTGGCACAGGACCTGTAGTTTTCGATAAGGTAGTGGATTTCAGCGTTATACTCTTGGTTAAATCTGCGAATAAATTGGACGTTGGCCCCCCTGAAGCGGTAAATATTCTGGTCGTCATCACCTACTGCCAGAATGGTCATTTTGCGGTCGCTTTCTTTTTCCGATTTTCCTGCCAACAGGGAAACGAGTTCATATTGTTCGGCATCGATATCCTGATACTCATCCACCAGGATATGACTAAACCTGCCAATCAGGGCATCGCGGGGTGGCGCGTCATCAAAACCAAGGACATCAACCTCCCCCTTCAGCAACCTGATGGCGTCCTTGATGATCTCGCTGAAATTTATTTCTTCAGCGCTGCTGGTTTTTAAACTGGTGACTAAAGATCGTCCGGTAAGCCGAAGAGCCAAACCATGGAATGTCAAGGTGGAAACCCCGTTCATATCTCCACCCACCAGGTCCCTAAGCCTTCTCCGCAAACTCATCACTGCGCTGCGATTAAAACAAAGAATGAGAATGGCTTGCGGTTGAATCCGTTTAACCCTAAGCAAAAAGGCAGCCCGATGGGCCACAACCCGTGTTTTGCCAGCTCCTGGTCCGGCAAGGATGAGCATATTCCTCTCTGTTTCAGCAGAAACAATCTGCTCTTGATTATTATTTTTGAGGTCATCCACGATTCGGAGATAAGACTGTTCACTGGTCGCCCTTTGCAGAAATTTTTCTTTACCAGGGAAGAACCGTTTTATAAAGTCCCGCTTTTCATCGTTGAAATAAGATGCAACAAGGCTTCTGGCCGCACTGATTTTTTCCAGCGCCATTCTTGCATATTCATTCATCACATGGATCTGGAAATTCCGTTCTTGATAATGAGTTTGGAGTGGTGAAAAATCATTCTGCGAATATCTTCTCCCTTTCGATTCCGGATTAATCGTAATTGTCATGGCTTGTCGAAATATGGCCAGGCCTTGCTGAAGAGAAATGACATTTTGCTCATGCATAAATGTTATGGCCCTCTCCGCGGCAGCCAACGGATCCCGGAGCTGAGGCATCAAGAGAAGATCACGCCGCAAACCTTCTACTATCTGCTCCAGGGTAAACTCAACCAGCAGGCTGGCGTTTGACTGTGTCGATGATGCTATTGTAGAATCCATCACCTGTAACGCCACATGGGCCGCTCTCTGCCGTATCTTAACCGTGTTGTTTAAGGTCTCCCAATCCCGATGCATAAGAATAGTAAACCGGTTATTGCCTTGAGGCTTGAGGCTAATACTTCCCTTTTGATTTGCCAGCCCTCGGCCGTCTCGGCGCAGTCCGTGTAAAATCAATTTCAAACTATGCGTAGTACTGTCTTTATACCCTTGATCGACCAATTGCTGGTTGACCTGCCGCAGATCAAGAACAAGGGGTTGTTCAATATCCACATCAGGTGATGCTTCCCGCAGGCATTTCAGAAAATCGGATTCAAGAGCACAAATACGCTGCAGTTGTTTTTCAGCACTTTTTGTTACCTTATAGCGGATATAGGCGGTCAAAGTTGTTGCTTTACTTAATAGGCCTTGTTGAGCCATATCATGAAGGGTGCGGATTACCCGCTCGGTCTCCGATTCACTTTTGGCATCATCTGCAGTGGCAGCAAAAGCGGATAGAGTTGCCAGCTCATCAGCGCTGAATCCCTGAGTCGATTTTCGCTCCATAAGCGCTGCCAGAATCGCCATCCACCGTTTTTGCTGCCGTTCGGAGAGATCAAGTTCGGCAATTCTTTTCGACGCCTCCTCCATATCCTTTACAAGAGGCTTTCCTTGAAAGACACGGGTGTTGTTTTCATTGCGCTCAAGGTAGCCTGTTCGTTCAAGCCAGGAAATAGCGGTGCGCACTCTGGAGTCAGAGTCCGGGTGTTCTTCAGGATCAATATCAACCACATCCAGCCGGAGAAGCTCGCCACTGGTCAAGACCACCGAATTTTCTCCTTTGGCTGCGTATCGAATCCCTCGAAGTAACTGGGAAATTTCACGTTTCGTCAGGCGGGAGTGGCTGCTTAGTCGAAATTGCCCTTCAATATCCTGCTCGCTGAAAATTAAAATACATTCGGCATTCTCCCGGTCCCGTCCGGCCCGCCCTGCCTCTTGGAGATAGTTTTCAAGAGAGCCGGGAATATCGGCATGGATAACAAGCCGGACCTCATCCTTGTCTATGCCCATGCCAAAAGCATTGGTGGCACAGATGCTCGGAATGAGCCCGCCGATGCACATTTCTTGAATGCGTTTTT
>JACNJZ010000102.1 GCA_014382295.1 Candidatus Desulfobia pelagia
TTTTGCCTTTTGCCTTTTGCCTTTTGCCTTTTGCCTTTTGCCTTTTTCCTTTTTCCTTTTTCCTTTTTCCTTTTTCCTTTTTCCTTCCAATTATTACAAATTTGCAATAATTGGCCCTTGATTTTACATTTTTGCAATAATTGGACGCCTCCCCCACCAGCGCACCAAAACACCTTTTCTTTAATAATCAAACACTTACAAGCAAAACAAACCAGAAAACAGCATTGGCACACACCTTGCTAATATAGAAAGAAACTCGCGGCATTCAATCCCACGTCATTTACACATGGACGCACTCACTTGAAGGAGAGAAAACTTTGAATACGATCTCGGCAGGAGATACTGCATTTATACTGATATCAGCAGCCCTGGTTCTGCTCATGACCCCGGGACTGGCACTTTTTTACGCAGGAATGGTAAGAGGAAAAAACGTTCTGGCAACCATACTGCAATCCTTTATCATGATTTCAGTTGTCAGTATCGAATGGGTGTACATTGGCTACAGTATGTCTTTTGGCCCTGATGTCGGCGGCCTTATCGGCGACCTCTCATTGTTTGGCCTGAAAGGCGTTGGTGCAGCCCCCAGCCCTGACTATGCAACCACCATCCCGCAATCAGTATTCATGATCTACCAGTGCATGTTTGCCATTATAACCCCGGCACTTATCACCGGAGCATTTGCCGAACGTATGCGCTTCGGCCCATTCCTTCTTTTCAGCCTCGCATGGACCATCCTCGTTTACAACCCGGTCTGCCACTGGATCTGGGGCGGAGGATGGCTGGGGAATATGGGAGTATTGGATTTTGCCGGAGGCCTTGTAGTTCACCTTACTTCCGGCATGGCAGCCCTTGCAGCAGTTGTCGTACTCGGCCCCCGGAAAGGATATGGCAAGGATTCAATCATGCCCCACAACCTGCCAATGACTCTTATGGGAACTGGCCTCCTCTGGTTTGGCTGGTTCGGCTTCAATGGCGGCAGCGCCCTTGCCGCAGACGGTATCGCCGGTGGCGCCCTCGTTGCCACCCATATGGCAGGAATGGCTGGCATGGCAATGTGGGTACTCGTGGAATGGATTCAACACAAAAGACCAACCACCCTTGGCGCAGCCTCAGGTGCCATCGCCGGATTGGCAACAGTAACCCCTGCCGCCGGCTTCATTACCCCCAATGCAGCTATTATTATCGGCCTTATTGCCGGATTCGCCTGCTACTGTGCCGTAACCTTTAAAAACAGAATCAAGTTTGACGACAGCCTTGATGTCGTCGGCATTCACGGCTTTGGCGGAGTAATAGGCACCATCTGCCTCGGCATCTTTGCTACCAAGACTGTTAACCCCGGCGGCGCCGACGGCCTTCTCGCCGGCAATGCCGCCTTTCTCGGCACCCAGATCTTCGGGGTAGCCGTTGTTGGAGCCTATGCCTTCATCGTAAGTTTTATTCTCCTGAAAATAACATCCGCTGTCTGCGGCGGCCTCCGGGTTTCCCTGGAAGATGAAGTTATGGGCCTTGACCAGAGCGCCCACAGCGAGACGGCATATAACATGTAGCTTTTTAGTGTTTTTTCATGGTTTTCGTGGCACATTAGTTCCATAAAATTCACGAAACCAACTACAGGAGATTTTCATGAAAAAAATCGAAGCCATTATCAAACCATTCAAACTTGACGATGTAAAAGAAGCCTTAAATCTGCTGGGGATAAAAGGCATGACCATCAGCGAAGTAAAAGGATACGGGCGCCAGAAAGGCCACAAGGAAATATACCGTGGAGCCGAATATATTGTCGACTTTATCCCCAAGGTAAAACTGGAACTCATCGTCAAAGCCGACCAGGTTGAAGAAGTTGTCACCGTCATACGCCAGGCGGCACTGACCAGCGAAACCGGAAAAATTGGCGATGGCAAGATCTTCGTTCTGCCTGTTGAACAGGTTATCAGGGTCAGGACCGGCGAAACAGGTGAAGAAGCCATATAACAGACACAAGACCAACAGCTTGAAATTATACTTTCAATAGCAAACCAACGGACAACAAGAGAATGAAAGAGGGATTACGCGCCAAACGTGCCAGTCTTGAAACCCTGTGGAAACAGGGCCTGGGCGGTAAAGCGCTGATCAAAAAACACACAAGCCTGATGGACAAGACCTTGGCCAGTGCCTTCAAGCACTGCAAAGATAAATCCTCAGGCATGGCCCTGGTGGCCCTCGGCGGCTACGGCCGCAGAGAACTGTTCCCTTTTTCAGACATAGACCTCATGCTGCTCCATGATAAATGCACCGAAGAAGATCTGACAGCCGTTGCCGAGGCCGTGTTCTACCCACTCTGGGACGCCGGCCTTGAGGTTGGCCACGGAGTAAGAACTCCCAAAATATGCCTGAGCGAAGCAAAAAAAGACTTTTTCCTCCAGGTATCAATACTGGATGCCCATCTCCTGGCAGGATCAGAATCGCTATACGCTGACCTGATAAGCCGGTTTCAGAAAAAGTTTGTCGAGGGTCGCCGCAAACAGTTTGTCCAGGATATGATCCTGCATTGCCGCAAGCGGCATGAGCGCTTCGGCAACCACAGCTATCTCCTGGAACCTCACATCAAAGAAGGCAAGGGCGGATTCCGGGACATACAGGCAATGCTCTGGACAGCCAAAGTTGTTTTCAGCCTGGACGACCTTGAAGCAATGCAGCTTGCCGGCCTTCTTACCCGAGAAGAAAAACAGAATTTTGAAGCGGCCTGGGACAATCTGGTCAGGATACGAAACAGACTGCATTACATCAGCGGCCGTAAAAACGACCAGCTTTTCTTTGAACATCAGGAGGAAATGGCAGGAGCCTTTCAATACAAGGACACCAGCGGAATGATGGGTGTAGAACGCTTCATGAAAGAGCTTCACGCCCACCTGCGCACTATTGCCGTCACTACCGACATGTTTTTTGAGCATGTTACTGAAGTCCTCGGACTGAGCAAATCTAAACTGCAGGACAAAGCCCTGGAAACCGGAATCACCCTGCGCCTGGGCAGAATCCAGCTTACCGACCAGGAACTCCTGAAAAGCAGACCGCATCTGCTTCTACGGGTATTTCTCCAGTCAGCAAAGACCGGGGCCCCCATCCATCACCGGACCCGGAAAGCCATCCGCGACCATCTTGACATTGTTACCGACAAAAACCGCAGATCAAAACGAATGGCAAAATCCTTCATGGAACTGATCAGCCACGAGTCAGCCCTGCCGGCCCTGACCGAACTTGTCGAATCAGGACTTCTATCTGCATACATGCCGGAATTTACGCATCTGGAATCCCTTTCCCAGCATGACATCTATCACGTTTTCACTGTGGATCGTCACCTTCTTCAATGTGTTGACGAGATAAGCACATTACGTCGATCGGAACAACGAATTTTCAAACTGATCAACACGCCACACATTCTTTTCCTGGCAGCCCTCCTTCACGATATCGGCAAAGGATACCAGGAAAACCATTCTGTATATGGCGCCAAGCTCTGCAAAGACATTGGCGAACGGCTGGGCCTGACAGCCGGGGAAATCGATGACCTCACCTTCCTTGTACGCGAGCATCTTTTCCTTGCCGAAATAGCCTTGAGACGCGACCTTGAAGACGAAAGTCTGATTCTTCGCTGCGCCCGAAAAGTCAAAACCCCGGAAAGACTTTCCATGCTTTACCTGCTGACCATTGCCGACGCCAGGGCAACCGGCCCTTCAATATGGACAGACTGGAAAGCCGCCCTCCTCCAGGAACTTTACCTGAAGACAGCCAACGCCCTGGAGCATGCCGAAAAACTACCGGACAACACTGCACAAGAAACACAATGGCTGCGGGACCAGATCACTCCACTGCTTGCCAAGGACAATTCTTTCGACATGGACATTCTGCCGGATGACTACCTCCAGGGATTTTCCCCTGCAGAGGTTGCAGTCCATATACAACACCATACCCAGTTGGAATACAAACCTATCCTGACGACCCCCTCAATACACGAGGCCCACTGGTCTGTTCTTATTATCGCCAATGACCGTCCCGGTATGCTGAGCAAAATCTGCGGCACCCTTGCCCTGCACAATCTGCGAATCCTTTCTGCCCAGATATACACATGGAGTGATGGAACCGTTATTGATGTCATTGACGTCGCTTCAACCCTGGATAAAAATTTTGAGGACCAGGACTGGGAAGCCCTCCAGAATGACCTTACACAAGCTGTGCAGCTTCGGCTCGGACTCACCCACAGGCTGGCCAAAAAATTAAAACCCGCACTGCGAAGGAAATCGAAACCCGGACGTCGACCCAAAACACGCGTAATTTTTGACACCCAGGCATCCGCTCACTACACGGTTGTTGAAGTATACGCGACAAATCGCATGGGGCTCCTCTACGACATCACCCACACCCTTTCTGATTTTGGAATCAATACCTATCGGGCCATAATCGGCAGTAAAGGCGATCAGATTGTCAATGTTTTTTATGTCCTCGACAACAAGGGACACCTCATCAACAACGAAATTTTCCAAAAGGAAATAGAAGAGGCCCTGCTTTTTGCCTCACAGTAGCAACACAACAAAGAATTACAATTTTGTAAAAAGACAAAAAAGTTGTGCCGAAATTGAATGAAAGCTATACATATATTGTTTCATAAAAGCATATTTCAATTCAGGCATATAATTCCAATCATCATCTTCATTTTTTAAGGAGAAACATCATGACCAGAGACGAAATTCTCAAAATTGTAGAAGAGCAGAACATTAATTTTTTCCGTATGCAGTTTGTTGACGTGAACGGTTTTCAGAAAAATGTCGCCATCCCCCGCAGTCAGCTTGAAAAAGCACTGGACGGTAAAATCATGTTCGACGGATCCTCCATTGACGGCTTTGCCCGTATCAATGAATCCGACATGTTCCTCAAGCCTGACCTTGACACCTTTGTAATCCTTCCCTGGAGAAACAAAGCCGGCATCTCTGCCGCCCGGCTTATCTGCGACGTACATCTTCCTGACGGAACACCGTTTGCAGGGTGCCCGCGTATTGCCCTGAAAAAAAGCCTGGCAGCGGCCAAGAAAATGGGTTTCACCATGAATATCGGTACCGAGGCAGAATTCTTCCTGTTCGAACGCGATGAAGACGGCAACTCCACCACCATCACCAATGACACTGCCGGCTATTTCGCCCTTGACCCCAATGATCTCGGTTCTGATTGTCGCCGTGAGATCATTGAAACATTAGAAAACATGGGCTTCGAAATAGAAGCATCCCATCACGAAGTTGCTGAAGGCCAGCACGAAGTTAACTTCAAATATGCTGATGCCCTGACGGCCTGTGACAACACCGTCACCTTTAAATGGGTCGTAAAAGCCATTGCCAACAAATACAATCTGCACGCCACCTTTATGCCGAAACCTATCTTTGGGATCAACGGCTCAGGAATGCATACCAACCAGTCCCTGTTCAACCTTGACGGCACCAATGCATTTGAAGACACCAGCGACAAAAAAGGGCTGAGCAAAATAGCCTACCATTACATTGCCGGAATTATCAAAAATGCCCGCGGTTTTGCTGCAATCACCAATCCGCTGGTTAACTCCTACAAACGACTTGTACCAGGCTATGAAGCTCCGGTATATGTTGCCTGGTCGGCATCAAACCGTTCTGCCCTGGTCCGCATTCCTGCATCCCGTGGTCTCGGCACCCGTGTAGAGGTTCGCTGCCCTGATCCAGCCTGCAATCCGTATCTCGCTGTTGCCATGATGCTTAACTCAGGACTCGATGGAATCAAAAACAAACTGAAAACACCGAAATCTGTAGACGTCAATATTTTTGCCATGACTGCAGAAGAGAAAGATGCTGCCGGCATTGACAGTCTGCCTGGCAGTCTGAAAGAGGCCCTGGAAGAACTTAAGGCGAACCCGATTGCCAAAGAGACTCTTGGCGATCATATTCTTAAAAAATACATTACAGGCAAAGAGAAAGAGTGGGATAATTACCGCACAGCCGTTACCGACTGGGAGCTTGACAGCTATCTTGACCTCTATTAATTTTTTTATCTATTAAAAATTCGACACACCCCAAGGCTCCCACTTCAGAGCCTTGGGGATTTTTATTTATGCTATACAACACGTTTATCCATATCCCCGGCATAGGCAAAAAATCAGAACAGCAGATCTGGGATTCCGGAATTCTCTCGTGGGAAGACTGGCACGCCCCCTTTCCGGAGATCCTCCCCGAGGCCAAAAAGCGGCTCATCAGCCATTACCTCCCTCAAATTCGAGACCAGCAAGGTCGGAAGCCAGACTGCTATGGCAAACTACTGCCCGCAAACCAGCATTGGCGCCTTTTCCCTCATTTCCGTAAAACAATCGCCTACTTTGATATCGAGACCAATGGCCGTCTGCGGGAAGAATGCGAAATTACAACCATTGCCCTCTATGATGGACACAAGATAAAAACTTATACCCAGGGACGAAACCTCGAAGATTTTATCGATGATATTGCTGGATTTGAAATCATTGTCACATATAACGGCAAAAGCTTTGATGTTCCAGTGATCGAATCCTGCCTCCACACCACTCTTCCCCAGGTACACATTGACCTGCGCCATATTCTTTACAATCTTGGCTATCGCGGCGGACTCAAAGGATGCGAACAACAGCTTGGCATTTACCGGCACGACCTGGAAGGCGTAAACGGCTTTTTCGCAGTAATTCTCTGGCAGGAATACCAGCGAACAGGCAACGAAAAAATTCTGGAAACATTACTGGCATACAATACAGCTGATGCGGTGAACCTCGAATGCCTTCTGGTCCATGCCTACAATCTCAATATCGCAGACACACCCTTCCGCCTCAGCCACTACATCCCGATTCCCGAAAAACCTATCTCGCCATACACACCTGACCCAACAATAATCGCCAGATTGAAAAATCGGATTCAGTCCTTCAGGCACTAATCCACTCAGTAGAAAAGACCTGATAAAATTAGACTTCCGTATATGCTGTCGGAATCAAAACGGTAAAAATAGTGCCCTGGCCAATTTGACTGTCCACAGTCACGCTCCCATGATGGGCCTGAACAATGTGTTTGACTATGGCGAGCCCGAGACCTGTTCCTCCGAGTTTTCTGCTGCGATCTTTATCGCTGCGGTAAAAGCGTTCAAAAAGGCGGGGAAGGTGTTCCTGGCCAATTCCCACCCCAAAATCCTGTACGCTGATAGCAACCATTTTTTTATCATTTTCCACTATCCGTAACGCTGCCTTCATTTCAACCCAGCTTGACGTATCACTGTATTTGATGGCATTGGCGAGGAGGTTCACTACAACTTGCCCCATAAGATGGCAATCCATGGGAGCAATAAGGTCAGTCGGACAATCAAGCAAGATTGTCATATTTTTTTCTACAGCTTTAGGGCTGCAGACTTGTCTGGCCTCTTCAAGGACACTCTTCACCTTGGTTGGAACGAGATCAATTTCACTATATTCAATTTCCTTTTCTATCTTAGAAAGCTCCAGCAAATCGTTGACAATGGCTTGCAGGCGGTCGGACTGGCGGAGGATAATTTTCAGGAATTTTTCAGTCTGCTCTTTGTCGTCCTGACCGCTGTCAAGAATCGTCTCGGTGTAGCCTTTGATAGAAGTGAGTGGAGTCATCAACTCATGGGAAACGTTAGCGACAAACTCTCGCCTCATATCTTCCAATCTGCGGATATGAGTGACATCGTTCAAAGCAATAACAGCTCCAAAAGAGTGCCCACTCTCATTCTGGAGTCGAACGCCACTATATTGCAGGAATAGTTTTTCTCTTCCCTTGTTCAGGGTAATTTCTTCTGACACTGCTTCAGCTCCCGCAAAGGTCATATCGACCAGGCGTTCAATATCAATATTACGCAATATTTCCTGGGTTCCCTTGCCGATGGCTTTTCCTGCCGGAATTTCCAGCAGACGACACGCTGAATCGTTTATGGTGGTGACCTGTTTATCATTATTAATAACCAGAATGGCATCTGCCATTGAAGCCAAAATTGTCTGTAGTTCATTGCGTTGATGGACAATTGTACTGAACCTCTCCCGAAGTTTCTGGGCCATGCAATTCAATGCTGCGGCCAATGTTCTCACCTCAAGAGAACAGGTCCCTGGGATGGAGAGAGATGTGTTGAAGTTCTCCTGAGCAAATTGTTCAGCTTTTTCCGTCATTTCTTCCAAGGGCTTGCTTATTCTCCGTGAAACGATTATGGCCGCAAGCATGGCAAGAAGGGCCACTATGACACCAGAGACAGCAACCTTCAACCGAAGGCTTTGCAATGTATGATTAATGGCAGAGGCGGGCATGGACATGCGCAGAACGTGAAATTTTTCAATTTGCCCATCTGCTATAGAGGACAGAGGAATGGCCACATAGAGCATTTTGACACCAAGGGATGCACTGAAACGGAGTTGTGTTCCTGTTTTTCCCAACATCGCGGTTTTAATTTCCGGGCGGTTGCTATGATCACTTAATCTGGCTGGATTCTCATCCGAATCGGCAATAACAGTTCCGGGATTGGCGTACAGCATCCTGACATCACCAACTCCTCCCGCCGCATTAAAAAATCCGAATTCGACCAATGCCAGGCAAACGGCGTAAACGATATCATTGAGGTTAAAATTGGCTATGACGGCATAGTCCTGGCTCATTCTAAAAAAGTCCCTGCCATGAAAATTAGCAGTACAGAGATCTTCCTGGCCTTGGCCAAAGAGGTGCCTGACCCAAACGGAACTGAAAAAGTTATTCCTAATCCATATAAAACCTGGCAAAACATTAATCCTTCATTACCAGACGTTGCGATTGAGGTTCTCGGGCCTCCTCCAACGTCAGGAACCCGTGATGCCTTTGCAGAACTTGCCATGGAAGGCGGAGCCAAGACTTTTCCCTGGATAAAAGCTTTAAAGAAAAAAGATAAAAATGAATATAAAAGGATCTGTCATACCATTCGTGAAGATGGTGCGTATGTTGAGGCTGGTGAAAATGACAACCTGATTATCCAGAAACTCGATGCTAACCCCAATGCCTTTGGCGTTTTCGGTTTCAGCTTCCTGGACCAGAATATTGACAAAATTCAAGGGTCCTTCATAGACGGCAAACAACCCACATTTGAGGCTATTGCAGATGGGGAATATACAGTATCCAGGCCCTTATATTTCTACGTCAAAAAAGACCACGTCAGAGTTATACCCGGCATGGCCGAATACCTTGACGAGTTCAGCAGTGACAGGGCCTGGGGACCAGACGGGTATCTTTCCGACAGAGGTTTAATTCCCATGCCGAATGCAGAAAGAAAAGCTTTTGTTGATGATGTAAAAAACCTCAAAACTTTGAGGGGGTTATAGAGCGGAACTTTTTCACGTTCTGAGGTGAACTTTCACGTGAGGTGGTACGCTGGATCGCATACCGCCTCGCGTGTCTTTTTTACAAGGTGTGCCTACATCTTATTTCCCCGTATGTTTTTCAAAATTCTCTTTATAATTCTCGAAATGATCTTCAAGCATTTTTTTGTATTCCGCCATGAGGGCGTTTAATGAATCTTCTTTTTTTGATTCAAATTCATTTGCCGAACCTGAACTCGCCGCAAGAATAAATATATTGAATCGTGCCGCAGCATACAGAAATGAGGCATTAACCATACTTGGGTTTTCGCTTTTACATTGTTTATTGGCTATGGCGATAAAAGCATCCGCCATCTCACGAAATTTTTTGTCTTCGTCGATATTACTCATTATTTCTCCTGTTGGAATAAGTTTATGTTCCGCTAGATCTTCACGATATGCCTGGATACCCTCAAGACCCTAACGCCAGCGCAAATTAAAGTATATGTCATTTTTCCAATTCGAACAAAGTAAATTTGACAGGCATATTTATCATTAAGAAAAGTCAGTGACAACTACGCTGACAGAAAATTGTCAATTGATAACAGGAGGGCAGGAATAATACAGAAAAGCAGAACCACGTAGATATACGCCTAAAATTCAATGAACCGATTGTATCAGTTTAAGTTATGCTTTATCATAGATCAAGTCTATTTGAAAAATATTCCAGGCGTATGAAATCCCTATGATACCCCCACAACAGACAGATACAATGAATACATATGAATATACCCCGCAAGCAGTAATATTGATTAACCCACGTTTTTTTGCTGTTGCAAAAAAGAGTAAAGATCTTTATCAAATGCGCAAAGAATTAGCCACTCACCTGTATATGATTGAGCTCGAGTCATCCGAAGCATATGATCAGGATGCCGCAATTTTTGTCCGTATTCGTGACACCTCTCAAGTTCTTCGCAATATGCTTAAAAAAAGGTCGGAGGACCTTACCGGTTTTTCCATGGCCCAAGTAATTCATGATTTAGCTCATGAAAATCCACGCCCCGATTTAACTCCTGCCTTTTATGCTGACTTGTACCATCTTCTTTCGGGAATTCTAGGCAAAGGCTCTCGTAAGGCCTTTGATGACATCCAACTGTCGGCCATAAATGACCAGGGAAGACCGGCGGCAATTCGTCGTTCCCGACAGCTTGACGAAATTCGCTCAGAAGTTGATCAGAAAATTTATCAATATACAACTGGACTGGACAAACATTCGGTTACCGGGCGAAATAAACGGCGCGACAAAATTATTACAAAACTAAATGCCTCACTGGATGATTGGCATGACTGGCGCTGGCAAATCAGCAATATCATCAAAGACCCTGAACTTCTACAGGACCTCGTTAAACTGAGCAAAGAAGAAAAAAAGGCGGTTGAAACGGCCAGAGCCCATAAGCTTCCATTCGGAATCACACCCTACTATCTCTCACTGATGGATGACGCCCAGAGTCAGCGTGACATTTCGATCAGAGCTCAGGTTCTACCGCCTGCCGATTATGTCAGCCATGTCATCTCCAATCAGGAGACATCTGGTCTTGATTTTATGGGAGAGGAAGACACGTCGCCCTTCGACCTGATTACCCGGCGATACCCGGCAATCTGCATATTCAAACCATTCAATACCTGTCCACAGATCTGTGTTTACTGTCAGCGCAACTGGGAAATTGATGATGCCATGTCCCCTAAAGCCTTTGCGGGCATAAAGCAAATCGATGCGGCCATCAGATGGATCAAGGAACATCCGACCATCCACGAGGTTCTCATAACAGGCGGAGATCCACTCGCCATGGGAGATATAACAATATCCAACATTCTTGCTAAAATAGCTGACATTTCGACTGTTGACAGAATACGAATTGGCACCCGCATCCCTGTCACCATGCCAATGCGCATTACCGCCGATCTGGCTGATATTCTTGCGCAGTTCCGTGAGTTGGGAAGACGAGAGGTGGCCATTACCACTCATGTCCAAAACCCTTATGAAATCACTCCGGAATTAGTTAAAGCGGTTAACCGGCTGCGTTCCCGTGGACTCCCTGTATACAACCAGCTGGTCTACACCTATTTTGTCTCCAAGAGATTTGAGGCTTCAGCCCTACGAAGACACCTGCGTTTGATCGGAATTGACCCATACTATACTTTTAACACAAAAGGAAAAGAGGAGACCCTGTCCTATCGTGTCCCCATTTCACGACTGGTCATGGAACAGCAGGAAGAGGCTCGGCTACTGCCTGGTCTGGAAAGGACAGATGAAGCAGTTTTTAACGTACCGAGGTTGGGGAAAAATTATCTCAAATCAAGGGAGCATCGAGATCTGGTTTCGATCTTGCCAAACGGTGCAAGAGTTTATGAGTTCTACTCTTGGGAGAAAAATTTATCCAACACAACGAACACATACTCTTACGTTGACGTACCGATTCTGGATTACTTAAAAAGGCTAGAAAAAGACGGGGAGAACATACAGGATTATTACACAATCTGGTATTATTTTTAGTTACTATATCTATAAGAAAAAACAGAAGAATATTACCCTGGGTAGTTTAATGTTTCTACCGGCAATCATATCCATGTTAAAGAAAAACCAAAAGCGCCCCGCTGACGCTTTTCTGTTTTTTTTCCCAATGAAAGTCCTTGATACGCTTTTTTTCTTTGAGGTCACTCAGCTTCTGTTCGACAATATCAGGAAGCACGGGAGCGCCGGGAGAATGGAGCCCTTTTCCCGTTATAATTCGAAGCATAATCAACCGCTCGTGCAGCGCTGACTGGATAAAACTCTCGACGCGTATTTCGGCCTCAGGCCCTGTGAATCCATGGAGATCAATCTCTTTTTGTGGAGCCGGCGGATCTTCCCGCATGCTCCTCACCTGCGGGTTATCCCCCCGGTCCCTCTCCCTGGACACCCTTTCCTGATAGTCCCTGTCAAAAATCTTTTCATCAAAGATTTCAACAAAAGAACTCTCATCATCGTCTTCCAGCCAGAAAGGCTTCCCTTCTTTTTTCGTTTTGCTTTTCATCAATACACGATACAATGCTGTTAATAAAAATACCCCGTGCCCATGCACTTTTTTCAATTACCCAGTGATTTTGCACATTGTCAACAAAAACAGCTAACCCACCGACTGACATCATGGAGAAATCATCCCTTCGCATCCTGCTCTTTTCTCTCTGCATCACTCTTGCGTGCTTTTTTTCTGCCAAATCAGCTTTTGCCGGCGACGTCCGCTACCCTGTCTGGGCTGGAAGCTTTTATCCGGCCAACAAAACTGTCCTCAGGGAAACCATACAGAATCTCTCGGCAAAAGCTGCAAACTCCTCCACCGATATCCACTCGGATAAAAGACTAAAAGCACTGATCCTGCCCCATGCGGGCTATATCTACTCCGGCCTCACCGCCGCCCATAGCTCTCTTGTGCTTCGCGAAGGACAATTCGACAAAGTTATCCTTTTAGGACCTGACCATCGGGTCGGCTTTGAAAATGGTGTGATCAGCAACGTCAAAAGCTACCGTACCCCGCTGGGGGATATTCCAATTCACCATGAAGCTGCCCTCCTCCGCATGCAACCGGAGCTTTTCGCCGCATCAGCAGCTTCTGACCGTTCTGAGCATTCTCTAGAGGTTGTTCTCCCTTTCCTGCAGCACTTTCTTGGCCGTTTCGATCTGATACCAATCGTTCTCGGCCCCAGCAACCCTGACACGATCAGCAATGCCATCACACCGCTTCTTACTCCTGAAACCCTGCTCGTTGTCAGCTCGGATCTCTCTCATTATCTGCCCTATGACCAGGCAAAAGAAAAAGATATGGACACCCTTTCCCATATCCTGCAATTAAACAAAGATGCGCTTATCCCAGACAACAATATGGCGTGCGGCATTTGCGCACTGCGGACCCTCCTGAATATTGCGCAAAGATATTCCTGGCAGCCTGAGCTTCTTCACTATTCCAACAGTGGCGATACAGCTGGAAACAGAGATAATGTAGTAGGATATGCTGCTATTGCTTTTTTTGCCAGCCAGAACACTCAAAACGGAGACCAGACCATGCAGAATGAACTTTCCGCAGAACAGGGCCAGACACTCCTCACCCTCGCCCGCCAGACCATCGAAAAAGAAATTGGCCGTCCGGTCTCTCCGGATAAGCAGGAGGAGATTCAACACCAGCTCAAAGATGCCGCCTTCAAGGAACAGCGCGGCACCTTTGTCACCCTTACCAAGAAAGGTCAGCTGAGGGGATGCATTGGCTCAATTGCTCCTGTTGAATCTATTGAAGAAGGGATACAGCGCAATGCTGTCAATGCCGCCTTTAAGGACCACCGGTTTTCTCCTCTGAAACAAGAGGAATTCTCCGACCTAAAAATCGAAGTAAGTATTCTAACTGACCCGGAACCTCTTAAATATTCAGACAGCACCGACCTTATAGACAAACTTCGACCTGGTATTGACGGTGTCATTCTGCGATCAGGCCCGGCCGGAGCCACTTTTCTGCCCCAGGTATGGGAACAGCTTACCGACACAGAAGACTTCTTAAACAGACTGTGCATAAAGGCAGGCCTGGCTGCCGACTCATGGCAAACCCTGCATCCGGAGATTCTCACCTATCAGGTTCAGCATTTCAACGAAAAGCCCGGCACACAACTATAGCAAAGGGAGACAGACAATGAACGACAGCACACAGCATAGCAAAAAGAAACCCGACCCGAAGCGTATGGCCATGCTGCGCTCACTGCCCATAGAAATCAAACAGCAGATCACCGGAGAAGAAGCAGACGCCCTGCTCTACGACAAAGAGCTTCCCGACTCCCTCCTCGAAAAGCTTAAGGACTACCTGGTGGATGATGAATAAAGTTTCGACGCAGGAAAACACGTCCAACTTCGAATGAAAATATTTTCTATAGAGATGTTCTCAGGTTGAGCTAAAACTCATCGAACTGAGACCATACCTCATATTGTTCCCGGTGGGAGGGGATAACTACAGTATTTTCTCGCATAGGTTGGAAATCAAGGGAAGGATCCCTGTCTGGAATCATGGCATCAACTCCGCATATCTCAGAAGCCATTGCCCATTCACCAGGCTTGCCGCCAATGCAGCCTGGCCTTAATTTTTTCTGATCCATGACCATAAATGTTGTTTCATCCGCCAAGGTCCCAATTACACAATTGGGACCATCTATAACGAGATCTCTACAGACATTTTTCAACCCCTTAAGAAACTCACCTTGCGGATGATTATTCAAGTCAGAAAGACTCAATGGAGTAATAACATGTTTGTATAGCGCCAGAGGAAGTTTTAATTGATGATACACATAATGCAGGATATGGGCAAACACCTCGCTGTCGCTCTGGTAACCCACATATCCGGGGAATTGACGTCCTTCCAGCCACTCCCTGTTGGTCTGAAAAGCTGTGTTTTCGCCGTTTGTCATAGTGGCGATACCCTGGATGAAAAAGGGATGGCAGGCATGCAGGTTGATTCCCCAGTTGGTATTCTGTCTTCCCTGTGCCATAACTATACGGGCCTTAATCCTGTCATCATCGAGGGAAAGTGCATTGCCAACGGCGAGAGGCCAGCCGATTTCCTTGATCATGACAACATCAGGCCAAATGGAAAATACGGAGAGATCGCCTCCATGACTTTCTCCGTCTTTTCTTAAATAAAGCCGCATCAGCATCAACTCCTCTCCGATGCGGGACTGGCTGTACATATCCCAACTCTTTGGTATCCGGTAAACACGAACAAAATATTTATGGCGATCTGCAACTTCTAACTCTGAAAGATCGGTTTCGAACTCATGATCATATTTTTTTGTAAAACCTTTTTCCTGCATATAAGCGTTGAGCCGATCTAGAGCATCCTTGGTATGCGCGACACCTGAGAGTATCGGATCACCTTTTTGATAGTTGAAATCAGCAAATTCAACACCTCGGAGCAGCAAACCCAATCCACTGCCGTCATATCCCTCCTGCATAGACTCCATTGCCTGCAAGACAGTATATGGGGAAAAGGGGGTGGCTGCTGATTTCAATGCTAAACGGCACATAGTGTTCTCTCTATAAATTATAATTGTAACGTGTTTTTACGCCGGAGATATTATCTTTCAACTGGGTAACTCTTTAGCATAAGTTTCCCCGGTTTTGCACCTTTTAAAAACGAAAAAAGGTCGAAACATCAAAGAACCCGGTAACTTCCGTACTACATTAATCTCTTTTGCAGTATAGCTGCCAGGCTTTTATTTTTTTGTCTGAAAAACAATTCCTTCCTGATTAAGCGTGTTTGCGTGGATAAATACACTCATCTTGGCATTATCCATGTCTGCAACATGTATTGCCGCGGCGACACGATCTGCTTTTTTATATACCTTGGAAAGGAGATTCGTCCCCTGCAGAATCAGTTTTTCATTCAACGCATATCCATCCTCTCCCGGGTAGATACCCATATAAACAATTCCCATTTCGACAATGTCATTAAAGAAATGGGTCCCCAGAGAAATGTCGGGGGTCAGTTTTTCGTGCATTGTGACGAGTTCACAGAGAACTGAAGTGTTCCGGATATCACTGAAAGTGACAGGCACACCGAGCTCCGGCATTTTGCTGCCCCATCGTCCCGGCCCGACCATCATGGTGTTCTTGTCTTCGGGCAGCTCATTGGTCAAATCACCTATCAGCCTGGCGACTGAAAAGCGTTCCGATGGAGTCAATGTACTGTATATTGACGGTATAACGTAAATAATCCTGTCAATTCTCTTTGCAACTGCTTGCCCTATAATAGGCCCCGAGGTCTTAAGAAGAATATCCTTTTTCTTGATGTTCTTAGGCA
>JACNJZ010000185.1:0-13326 GCA_014382295.1 Candidatus Desulfobia pelagia
TATGCGGAGTTTATGCCCATGTGGGTGCTTTTTAATTTTGTCATTCCTTGCTATGAAACAAAAATCCTAATATTGCAAGGTACCTATTAGGGACGTGTAAAGTTGAAAATACTTAAAGTGCCTAAAGTTAGACACTTTAAGTATTTGAGACACTTTTTAATCGAGTTCTTTCATGATGGCGGCAAGAACTTCCTGGATTGACGAGGATCCGTCAACGGAAATGACTTTGGGTCCATCAATTGATTTGAAGTAGTTTACGGCTGCCATGGTGCCGGTATTTTCGTCATAGTAGATATTGTGACGTTTGCCGATGGCATCTTCATCCTGATCATCGGCACGGGTACTCAGTTCTCCGCCGCAGACCCGGCAGACAAGTTTGCCGTCTTTTTCTACAGGTTTGATGGCTTCAAAGGCGATATGGTTCGGATGGTTGTTGTCATTTGCACAGAGACGGCGTCCCATGATGCGCTCTTTGGCGACCTGGCGGTCAAGTAGGATTTCGATGACGTAGTTGAGTTCAATCCCTGCGTCTTTCAAAGCTTTGGCAAGAGTTTCTCCCTGAACCTTGTTGCGAGGGAAACCGTCAAGCAGCCAGCCTTTCTTGCAGTCATCTTCTTTCAGGCGATCAAGAATCATAGGAATAGTAATATCGTCAGGAACCAGGTCACCTCTGTCAATATACTCTTTCGCCTGTTTGCCAAGCTCTGTCCCGCCACCGATATTCTTCCGGAAGATTGCGCCTGACTCGATATGGCTGATATTGTATTTTTCCTGGACTTTTGCGCCCTGGGTACCCTTGCCGCTGCCGTTTGGACCAAAGATCAAAATGTTCATACTGTCTCTCCTTTTTGAATTATTATTTGATTTCCATAAGTTAAATATGAAATAATAAATTACGTGAGTGCAGATTCATTATACGATGGAAGACAAAACTGCAAAACTATATACGATGTTGATTGTCAATGCCACTTAAAAAAGGGGAATTGATCGCAGGATTCCAAATCTGTTTGAAGTCCGCCTGATGAGGGAATCAGGCAGGGTTTTTGCCCCCATTGTTGTGGTAATAAAAAGGGGTAAGGCCGGAGGCCTTGTAGCTCTAACTCTGGGGCCGCCATAATGGTAGGTGATACACGTGTAGTACTTGGAGAATATGCAAAAAATTAAGGAGATTGAGAAAGAAGTGAAGAAGAATTCAACAAGCGGTAATCAGTGACCGAGAAGTATAATTAGTTTCCATCCGGAAACTAATTATGACAATCTCGTAAAAAGTCTCGGGATGGCTAAGTGAAAAGTTTGATATACAAGGCGTAGCAATTTTTCAGGTGCGAGGCCATACATGTGGTATGCCGAGTGCCTGAAAAATTGCTACAACGCAGTAGATCGGACTTTTTACGACGCCATCAATTATAAAGGCCTCTTTGGCTGACGGCGTGATCACAAAAGAGATTAAGGGCTATGGCAACAAAACAGACAAAGATATGTAATGAACAGTTTCTTTTAAAAGTGTCAAAAGACAAGCTCTTGGCAACAATCCATCCTGTTGACGAGACTGTTTCTTATGACGGCCTTGATTTTAATGAGATCATTAAAGAAATACAGCAGAATGGGATTTGTTCCGGACTGGTAGATGAGCTGAAACCTGATGGTAAAAGGATTGCCGCTGTTGCTAATGGCACATCCTCGGTTCCTGGAGAGAATGCCAGAATAAAACCGGTTATCAAACCGTCCGTGGTGCGTACCCCGAAAGCTACTGAGCCAGGGAAAGATGTGGTGGATTACCGTGAGCTTGGCAGTGTTGTCAATGTCCGGGAGGGACAGCTGCTGCTGGAGAAGATCTCCGCTACCAAGGGGGTTGCCGGCAAGGATGTTTATGGAGCTGAGATTCGCACCAAGGATGGAAAGGATCTCGCTATTAAATGTGGGCCAGGTGTTGCCTTGTCAGAAGACGGACTTCAGGTGAAAGCCACTGTCCAGGGGAAATTCCTCATGCAGGATGGGAAGCCTTCAGTATATGAAGAGCATACAGTGCAGGGTGATGTGAACCTGAAGGTGGGAAACATTTCATTCTGCGGAAAGGAGCTCAAGATACAGGGGGCAGTACTTCCCGGTTTCAAAGTGAAATGCATGGGGAATGTTTCCGTGTTTAAAGGTGTAAATAATGCAGAAATTCACAGTGAGGGCAATGTTTTTATAAAAGGAGGACTTGTCGGTGAAGATGCGGTTATAAAAGCCAATGGCGATATCTCTGTTGATTTTTGTGAAAACATCGATTTTCTTGAGACACGGGGTAATCTTATCATCAGGGATGTTATTGTCCAGGGGAAGGCCAAGGTTGCCGGGGATATAAAGGCTTTGGATGGCAAAGGAAAAATAATTGGTGGTTCTTTTGTTGTTGGTGGAAGCATGTATACAAAAGAACTTGGTTCTGACGGTGAGGTTGTAACTGATGTTGTCGTAGGACTGAATACTGCCCTGGAGAAAAGGAAAAGTAAAATTGAAGAGGCTATGGCTATAGTTCCCCCTAAACTCAATGAGGTTCTTAAAAATATTTCTGCCCTCAATGATATGAAAAAAAAGGAAGGGAAGGAGTTTGGTGGGGAAAAGGCAAAAACCCTTGATATTCTAAATAAAATGATGCCCAAATTGATGGAGAGAAACAACCAGCTCCAAGAACTGCATGTGCAGCTTAATGAAGATCTGGACAAGGCTGCCGATGAATGTGTCTATGTTGTCGGCACTCTCTATCCAGGGGTGAAAATTACTATCGGCAAGGCAGTACGAGTTGTATCCAATGAAGAAAAACAGGTTGTTGCTGAATTCAACAGGAAAAAACAGAAAATAATTATTCGCACTATGTCCAACGATGAAAAGGAAGAGTGTGCCGATTAGCTCCCGGGTATAAGAGCCCTCATTTCCCTTACTGCCTGATCAAGGCCGACAAATATTGCCCGGGCCATGACAGCATGTCCTATGCTGAGTTCTTCAATTTTGTCCAGTGCGGCGATTCGAGCCGTGTTTACATAATTCAGGCCGTGCCCGGCGTTAACCCGCAACCCTGCATAAAATGCCTCGTCAACAGCTTTGGCGATCAGGTCAAATTCCCTGTTTTGCTCCTCATCGCTGACAGCATCACAATATCTTCCTGTATGAATTTCAACAAAGGTGGCTTTTACTTCTCTGGATGCCTGAATTTGTGCAGAGTCAGGGTCTATGAAAAGGCTTACAGGGATTCCGCCCTTGCCCAGTCTGTCGATAACGCCAGTGAGACGGTCAACCTGACCGACGACATCAAGGCCGCCTTCCGTGGTGAGCTCCTGTCTTTTCTCAGGGACTAACGTTACCATGTCCGGTTTGATATCCAGGGCAATTCCTACCATTTCCTCCGTAGCCCCCATCTCCAGGTTCAGTTTGGTTTTAACTGTCTGGCGAAGGAGTTTGACATCACGGTCCTGGGCATGACGTCTGTCTTCCCGTAAATGGATCACAATTCCCACAGCACCTGCCAGTTCACATATGCCGGCCGCCAGAACGGGATCCGGCTCATCAATACCTCTGGCCTGCCTAAGGGTGGCAACATGGTCGACGTTAATGGCGAGTTGTGTCATTCTATCTCCTCTCATGATGTTTGGTTAGCTGCAGTTTTGCTGCTCTAAATTGTCAACGGATTCGTGTGGTTGCTGTTCACTTTTTCAAGAAGATCCATTTCAAAGGCAGCCATTTTTTCAGCATCCTTTCGGCCCTGTTCGTGGTCATATCCCAACAGGTGTGTCAGGCCATGTACCAGTAGAATCTCCAGGTAACTGTCAATGGAGATATCTTTTTCCGCCGCTTCCCGGACAGCGGTGTCGATGGAAATGACAATATCTCCAAGAAGGGCAGGGCCCTGGAGGTCGTCTTCGTCTTCATCGCGCAGGGGGAAAGAGAGGACATTGGTGGGGCCTTCTTTATGGCGGTAGGCTGTGTTGAGTTCAGCGATTCTACTGTCAGAAACAATCAGAATGCTGAGTTCATTATCGGTAAGGTTGACAATTTTAAGCAGATGTTCTGCTGTCATCTGTATGTGTGGAAGTTTGACAGGAAGCCTGTCAACTTCGCTGCGCAGCAGGACAGCCATTATTATCTATCCTTTTTTGCTGATTTGCCGGCGGTTTTTTCGTAAGCCTGGATTATTTTCTGGACAAGGGGATGCCGGACAACGTCGGCGTCGGTAAAATGGGTGGTTGATATCCCCGTTACTTTTTTTAAGATTCTGGCGGCGTGAACGAGACCAGAAACACGTTCAGCCGGAAGGTCAACCTGGGTTATGTCGCCGGTAATGACAGCCTGCGAGTTAAAGCCGAGACGGGTAAGGAACATTTTCATCTGTTCGGGAGTTGTATTCTGGGCCTCATCGAGGATGACGAAGGCATTGTTCAGGGTGCGGCCGCGCATGAATGCAAGGGGAGCAATTTCAATAATACCCCTTTCTATCAAATCGGCAACACGCTCCCTGCCCAGCATGTCATTCAAGGCGTCATGGAGAGGGCGAAGATAGGGATTGATCTTCTCGGCCATGTCGCCAGGGAGAAACCCGAGTTTTTCTCCAGCTTCAACCGCCGGTCGTGCCAGGATAATTGCTTTGACCTGGTCGCTTGTGTATGCGGCAATTGCCATGGCAACGGCAAGATATGTTTTCCCTGTGCCGGCAGGTCCTATGCCAAAGGCAATGTCATGATGACGGATGGCCTCGATATAGTTTTTCTGATTGACGCTTTTGGGAGATATGACCCGCTGTTCTGCTGTGATATAGACTTTGTCGAGAAAAATATCCTTGAGCCTGGAGCCGGGCGAGCGTTCCATGATCCGAATGCCATAGGAAACGTCAGCAGGATAGATTGGCAGGCCGGTCCTGATAAGATCGTAAAGCTGGTTGAGCGTATTTTTGGCGAGGTCAACTTCATGATTGTCGCCGGTGATGGTGAGGCAGGTTCCCCGGGCTTTGACAGTGACGCCAAGAGCTTTCTCTATGGCCAGAAGATTACGGTTTAAATCCCCGTAGAGTAATCTGGCCGATGCATTGTCTGAAAAAGAAAGCTCCTGGCTTGCGGGCTCAATAGAGTCCTTTTTTTTTACGCTATTTGCCACTGGTAAGTTTCTTCAGTTCGTCATCAATAATTATCTGGGCATCGGCAGCACCTCTCTTCTTGAGGATACGGCCGTTGATGAAGATAGCTGGGGTTCCGGTGACCCCGGCCTGGGCTCCGTCACGAATATCCTGTTCCACTTTATTTTTTGTTTCAGGACTCATCATGTCTTTAGAAAATTGCGCAATATCAAGACCGATTTTCTTGGCGATTTCCATAAGTGTGTTGGGATCATTCAGTTTCTTCATATTCAAGAAAAGTTCATCATGATATTCCCAGAATTTTCCCTGTTTCTCTGCGGCAATAGCGGCATAGGACGCAGGTTTTGCCTGTTTGTGCATATTCAGGGGGAAATGTTTGAAGACTACTTTGACGGTTTCAAGGTTATTGTCGAGCACCTGCTCGAGCAGCGGCCCCATACGGGCGCAGTAAGGTCATTGGAAATCGCTGAAAATAACCAGCGAAACCGGAGCAGTAGCGGAACCAAGCCAGGGCGAGCCGGCAGTGTTGATGTTTACAATGAAGTTATAGGCTATCTGCTGAACCTCACCTGAATCCTTGCTGCTGAGAATAATTTTGTTGTCAATTCCGGCACGGTCAAACCCGGTTACCGATATAGTGCTCATCGCCGGATCCACCTGTAATGTGTCTTCCAGGTTTCCTGTATTTGAAAGGATCTGGACTTTGCCCGGGGAAAGAACAAATACATATTTGCCGTCAAATGAAACAGCAGTATCAAGTACCGGTATCTCAGCTTTAAAGCTGTTGCTGATTTCCCAATCAATTTTCGCCTGCGCTGACGACACCATTCCTATGCATAATAGGACGGCCAGTACGGCGGCTTTCCACTTTTTCATTATTCCTCCCTTGTGTCTTTGGTTTTTTTAGGATGTAACATCAATTATCAAATCTCAGATGAAGATTGTCAATGTTAATCTGATTTCCTATTGTTGATTATTTCAGCAGGTCATTCAGCAGGATGCTCAGATGTCTCACCTTTGTCTGCATGCTGCCTGATTTTTTTCCTTTCATGAGCTGGAGAAGACAGCCACTGCAGGTAGTGACAACCTGGCAGGCTGAAAGTTCTGAAATTTCATGTATGAGGGGTTGAAGGATCTGCCGGGAGAGATCTCCATGGGCCAGTGAAAAGAGGCCGCCATTGCCGCAGCACTGCGGCCCGTGAGGCAATTCAAGAGGGCTATGCCCTGTCGCAGCTTTAATAAGACTGCGGGGAGGGGTGATGGTTTTTTTTTGGGAAAAACGAAGATGGCACGGGTCATGGTAAAAGATGTCTGCTGTTGCCTGGTTTTCTGCAAAAGGAAGTTCTTCAAGGTTGTCGAGAAAAAAACTCGAAAACTCATAGAGCCTGCTTGCAAACTGGGTCGCGGCGTCTGACCAGTCCGGGTCATCAGCAAACAATTCAGGGTAGTTGCTGAGATGCGAATAGCAGGACGCGCATGATGTCAGAATAGGCAGGGCAGAATCTGCAAAGGCTGTGATGTTTCGTTGTGCGAGTTTTCTGGCTTCCTTGAGGTCACCGCTGCTGTATGATGCCAGACCGCAGCATGACTGGTCGGCCGGGATGGCAGGAGGAGAACCTGTGGCGCGTTCAGCCAGCTGAAGAGTGGCTGATTGTATTTCAGGCACGAGATAACTGGCCATGCATCCCGCAAAATAGCTGAGTTGTGCATCTGGAAGAGCTTCACTTTCATGGAGAGAGGGGAAATTGTGATTTTCTTCTTTTTCACTGATTCCATGGAAAGGAAGAACTTTACGCAGCCCGCTTTCTTTAGGGAGTTTGGCGAGAAGGTTCTTGTGGAGGGTGCCGAGACCTTCCAGGAGATTGGGTGAGCTTAATGCTTTTTTTGTCAAAAGTTTTTTGAAATGGAGGGGGCCGGCCAGGTCGGGAAGGTCGTGTCTGGCATTGCGGATCTTGGCGGGGATATCGATTCCCCGCGGGCAGGCATCACTACATGCGCCGCAGAGGAGGCATTGTGAAAGGATATCTGCATATGCCCGGGAAGCATTATTCTCAAGAAGAGTAAAAAGATGGAGCCTGCCTCGTGCCGTATGGGATTCTTTCCCGGTTACTTGGTATACGGGACAGACAGTGGTGCAGGCTCCGCATTTGGCACATTTTTCAGGGGCCGGATTGCGTGAGAGGCTCATTTCTGCCAGAGCAAATATGCCTTGATAAAAGGGTCAAGTCCGCCATCGAGAACACTGTCAACATTTCCTACTTCATGATTTGTCCGGTGGTCTTTAATAAGCCTGTACGGCTGCATGACATATGATCGGATCTGGCTTCCCCAGGCTATCTCTTTTTTTTCTCCCTGCAGTTCCTGGCGCTGTTCTTTTTGTAGTTCCTTTTCACGTTCGTAAAGCCGGGCTTTTAGCATTTTCATTGCTATGTCCTTATTGCGGTGCTGGGAACGTTCATTCTGGCATTGAACAACGATATTTGTCGGAAGGTGTGTGATGCGTATCGCCGAGCTTGTCTTGTTGACGTGCTGGCCACCGGCGCCGCTGGCACGGTATGTGTCAATTCTCAGGTCCTTTTCATTGATATCGACTTCGATAGTGTCATCCAGCTCAGGGAAAATGAATACCGAGGCAAAAGAGGTATGGCGTCTGCCGCCGGCATCGAAAGGTGAGATTCGCACGAGGCGGTGGATGCCCATTTCAGAGCGAAGATAGCCATAGGCATACCTTCCTGTTATCATGACGGTTACGCTTTTGACCCCGGCTTCGTCGCCGGGGAGAAAGTCGAGAATGTCCGTACGGAATCCTTTGTCTTCAGCCCAGCGGAGATACATGCGCAGCAGAATATCTGTCCAGTCCTGGGCCTCGGTGCCTCCGGCTCCGGCATTGATGGCAAGTATGGCATTATTGGTGTCATGTTCTCCGGAGAACATGCATTCCAGTTCCAGGGAGACAACTCTGTCATCGAGTTTCTTGAGGATCAGGGACGCTTCTTTTTCTGTTTCGGCATCCTGTTCTTCATGAGCAAGCTCCAGAAGTATTTCGGCTTCTTCCAGGGTAGTGGAGCATGATTCCCATCCTGAAATGGGATCCTGCAGACTGCTGATCTGTTTCTGAATGTGTGTTGCCTGTTCAGAATCATCCCAGAAACCGGGTTTTATGGTCAGCGACTCAAGCTCTTTAATTTTTTCTTTTTTGTCTTCTAATTCAAAGATGCTCCTTTAAGGCGAGCAGCCTTTCGTTAATGTCTTGAAGCCGTTGCTGTAATTCTGATGACATGGTGTGTCCTTTAAATATTAAAAATATATAAGAAAAAAGGTTCCTCACACAAATGTATGTAGCGTGTCTGTGTATTTGAACAATTAAATATTATAACGCATAGAAAAGGTGCAGGAAAGGGTAAAAAAAATAATGGATGCAAAACCTTGCTTGCATTTGGGGGGTATTCAGTTTGAGACGCTATCTTTTCTTTCGAGTAAGGATTGATCCGAGGGAAAGAAGGCAAAACAGGACGGCACATGACTGGGGGAACAGGGCCCCCCACTTGTTGAAGATGGTCTTCCGGGTGAAAATCGGCATGGATTCAGTTATGAAACAGGAGGTAAACAGACCCGTGGGCTGGAGGATATGTCCTGCAGGATTAATAAAACAGCTGATCCCTGTGTTGGCCGATCGGGCAAGGCTTCGGCGATTTTCAACGGCCCGGAAAACGGCCATGGCAAGATGTTGAATTGAGGCATTGGAACGGCCGAACCAGGCGTCATTGGTAATATTTACAAGGAGCTCTGCCCCGTTTGTAGTCTGGGTTCTTGCCAGTTCAGGGAAGATGGATTCAAAGCAGATGAGTACGCCTAAATCAGCTTTTTCACTGGTAAGAGGCTGAGAGAGTGTTCCGGTGCTGAAATTGCCTACTGATTCAACCAGGGGGGCAAGGAAGGGTATGATGCTGCTTAACGGGATGTATTCGCCGAATGGTACCAGGTGCTGCTTGTGGTACACCTGCCGGGAGCCGTCCCGGTTAAACAGTATGGCGCTGTTGTATATATCTCTTCTTCCTTCAGTAAAAGTGGAATAAGGAATCCCGGACAGAAGTGAATAATCATGCCGGCTGACAGTTTGTTCCAGGATTTCCGAGAAATCCACAACGTTGGAGCCGAGAATCGGAATAGCAGTTTCCGGCCAGATTACAAGGTCTGGTTTGCCTTTGGAAAAAGCACGATCGGAAAGTGAAATATGGGCATCGATTGCTGTTTTTCTGTTTTCAGGCAGCCATTTCTGGTCCTGTTCAATATTCGGCTGAATAATTGATACGGCAATGGTCGGAAGAAGTGCTGACTGCTCCTCTACAGCTTTGAGGCGATATCCGGAGTAGAGGCTGGCGGCAATCATAATGGTCAGCGCAAAGGCTATGGGTGTGAATTGTCGCCGGGTAAAAAGAATGAAGATGAAGCTGTTGGCCAGAATGATGAGGAAGGTGACCCCATGGTGTCCGGCAAGATCAGCGACCTGAATGGCCAGAGGGATGTTGAACTGGGTATATCCCAGATCCTGCCATGGCAATCCGGTGAAAAGGAACCCCCGGATATAATCAAGTCCCACCCAGATAAAAGGAGCGGTCCAGACGGGGTTGATGTTCTTTGTCCTGCTGATCAGGCCGCAGAAAATTGCGGGATAGAGGGCCATGTAGGCAGAGAGAAGCAAAAGAGCAGGGTAGGTGAGCCACCATGGTAGATGGCCATATGTCCCGAGTGAAATAGTCACCCAGTGAAGAAGATAGGTGTAATAGGCAAATCCCGCAATAAACCCGAGGCTGAAGGCTCTCTTTGGTTCATTGGCAGTGGCAACATACAACAGAGGGATGACAGCCAGCCAGGCGCAGAATGCCAGGTCCATGCCGGGTGAGGAGACAATAAGCAGGATTGAGCTGAGAAGTGCGGCTGAAAAAGAAAACATTATGAAATGTATTTAGGCGGATTTGTGGATTTTAACAGTGTGTATTCGGCGGCGGGTAGCTGATAAAACATGCATTTTTAATGGACCGTGATCTATTGACGTTCCGGTTTCCGGAATGTGCCCCAGGGAGTGTATTATGAAACCTCCCACCGATTCGTAAGGGCCGTCAGGGAATGTTTCGGCGAAGAAGGTTTCGATTTTGTCCAGATCGACTTTGGCAGAGGTAATGAGGGTCCGGTCATCGATAACCTGCCAGTCTTCTTCCTCTTTGTCTGATTCGTCAACGATCTCACCGACAATTTCCTCGAGGATGTCTTCAAGGGTAACCAGGCCTCTTATGGAACCAAATTCATCGGTAACGATAGCCATATGTGTTTTCTGGGACTGGAAGTCGCGGAGCAGCGAGAGAATGTTGTCATACTCCTGGACAAAAAACGGCTGCTGCAGAAGATTCTTAATGGAGGTCAGGGGTGTTTCTGAACTGCAGGAAAGAAGATCTTTTGCGTGAATCACCCCGATAATATGGTCAGGGTTGTCTTCATAAATAGGTATTCTGCTGTAGCCTTTATCCAGAATGATTTTAATGAGTTTGCAGTGGTCAGCAGTGGCAGGGGCTGAAATAATGTCCGTGGCAGGAGTCATGATTTCTTTGATCATGGTATCTCTGAAGTCAAAGATACTGCTGATCATCTTGCCTTCCTGGCTGCTGATCAGACCTTGTTCCTCACCTTCTTCGATCAGTTCCTGGATTTCCTGTTCAAGTTCCTCATGTGTGTCCGGCTGAAATGTAAGACCGACTGATTGAAGAATGCGGCGGAAAATTGACGGAGGAGAATCATTTGTTTGTTCTTTATTCATCCATGTCTGCTACGTGAAAAGGGTATGTCTGTCAAGAAAAAAATTGACGTATTAACGGGAAGCAGGTATATCCTTTTTCCGTCTGCAATGTCCTTAGAATGCATTTTTTTCTGCAAAAAATCCCATAAGCACTTATAATGCCCATCTTATAAAATACCTGTCTTGTATTGAATCAATATATTAAGTGCAATGCCTCCTGCATACAGAGGGGGCAAATTAACTATGCAATCAATAAAAAAAGAAAAAATACTTATAGCTAATCGTGGTGAAATATCCATTCGGATTGCCAGGGCCTGTCAGGAGCTTGGACTTGATTTTGTAGTTGTATATACAGAAGCGGACAGGGAGTCAGCCCATGTCTTTCCTTATCTGGAAGAAACTGGTGACGATAAAAAAGCCTGGCGGATTTCAAGTTATACTGATCCCAACGATATTCTTTCCATCGCAGATCATACCGGCTGCACTGCCATACATCCCGGGTACGGATTTTTTTCGGAGGATTTTCGTTTTGCCAGAAGGGTGACTATTCGCGAAAGGCCTTTGACTTTTATTGGTCCAAAGTGGGAAGTTATTAAAGACCTGGGCGATAAAATCAATACCAAGCGCGTCGCCAACAAACTTGGAATTCCTACTATTCCCGGAACTGACGGCCCTATTTATAATGAGCTGGAAGCGGAAGCTGTTGCGGCCAAACTGCTCGACGACCAGAGAGAGCAGGATATCATGGAACCCTCTATCCTTGTCAAAGCTGCAGCTGGCGGCGGTGGTATGGGTATTGAGGAAGTTTTTCAGATTGAACAGTTTCGGCGCACTTACCGCCAGGTTCAGAATTACGCAAAAAGACAGTTTGGCGACGGAGGTGTCCTGATTGAACAATGCCTTCGGGATTATAACCACATAGAAGTTCAGATCGTCTGTAGTAAACACGGGGAGAGGGTCCATTTCGGGACGAGAAACTGTACAATCCAGAGTACCGGTAGACAGAAGCGGCTTGAGGCAGCACCCGGATTTGATGACTCCTGTTATGCCTATGACTTTGACGGCCAGGCAGTACTCGATGACATAGTCAAGCATTCCCTCAAGCTTGCCGCCCATGTACGCTATGATAATGTCGGTACCTGGGAGTGGATAGTCAGCCGCAGCGGTCAGCCGTACCTGCTTGAAGTCAATACGCGTATCCAGGTTGAAAATGATGTGTCAGCCCGGTACAGCTATATTGACGGTAAGCAGCCCAATCTTATCACGGAGCAGATAAGACTTGCCCTTGGCGAGAAGATTGGCTACACCCAGAAAGATATTAAGTTCCATGGGGCCACTATTGAATTTCGTATTGTCGCTGAAAACCCATACAGAGGGTTTGTGCCATGGATAGGAACCATATCTAAATTTCAGTTCCCGCAACATGAATGGGCCGCGGTGTATACGCAGGTGCCGTTCGATCGTTCTTATATTATTCCCAGTGATTATGATCCCAACCTCGCCCTTGCTATTGTCTGGGGAGATGATATGGATGATGCTAAAAAGCGTGGGGCTCAGTTTCTTGAGGAAATAAAAATTGAAGGAAAAAATGGCGGGGGCGAACCGATTTTGACAAACCTGGAATACCTGCGGCATAATATCAGCCGTCTGTTAACATTTTAAAGAAGAAGAAAGTTTAACAAAGTTGGATAAAGTTAAACAAAGAGAGTCACCCGTGCAACGGGCCAATTTTATTCAACTTTATATAACTTTATATAACTTTATCTAACTTTGTCTAACTAAAAACGTATATGGAAGATATCCGAAAACAGCTCCTGAAGTCCTCAGACCGAATCAAGTATCTTGTTCAGGTCAAAGATGATACTGAATGGGGGAATTTGTCAGGTCTGCAGGCGAAATGTGAAGACATCCGGGAAACATTTTATGATGTCCCGGAAGATGAACTGCGGAAGAGGGTCAGGGGTCTTGAGGAGAGCATCCGTTTTCTTGAGGAGCGTTGTCAGGAACATCTTTCCCCTATGGAACGGGTCCGTATTGTTCGAAGCCCCCTTCGCTTTTCTCTGAAAGATATCCTTGAGAACGTATATGAAGATTATTCCGAGCTCGGCGGCGAGGAGGAATCCAACATTGATCCGGCAATGGTCTGTGCCAAGGCAACGATTCTTCGCAGGGTGAAGGGTAAGGTGTATTCCCAGCAGGTAATGGTCATTGGCCAGGAGAAGGGCCATGGTGAAGAGTACCGTAATGGCGGTTCTGTTAAACCCTGGGGAAATGAAAAGGCCCTCCGGTTTATGCAGGTGGCCCAGACTGAGGGGATACCGATACATTCCTATATCTTCACTCCCGGTTCTTTCCCGGCAGAGGATTATCCTGGCGCTGCCCAGCAGATTGCCAGAAATCTGTATGCCATGACCAAGCTGAGGGTCCCTTT
>JACNJZ010000185.1:13907-16099 GCA_014382295.1 Candidatus Desulfobia pelagia
ACGGCGGCTACTGTAAACTATCAGCGGATAAGATTGGCTGCGAACAAGTTTTATTATACTGTTCGGTATGACATTTTACGTCCGCAGCATAAACAGGTGCAGCAGGTACTTCAGGACGTTTCAGGCGAAGGATCCATGTTGTTGAAACATGTTTCGGCGCCAATTGCTGCCGCCTATGATTTTTTGACTACAAAGCAGGAAGAAAAACAGATCAAACCACCTGTAGCTACTCCGCAGGTTAACGAGTTTGAATATGATGACACATACACATCACCGTTGGCCAATGAGGATCGTACTGTTACCTGTCCCAATTCGGAAAGATATGGATGCAAAGACCTTTGGGTGCCCGATGTGTATGGTGAATTCTGTGGTGTGTGCGAAAATTGCGGGCATCATTTTCCCCTGGAATATCACTGGTACCTGAAACAATTATTTGATCGGGATTCTGTCAGGGAATTTAACAGGGAAGTTACTGCTGGAAATCCTCTTGAGGCGTCTGGGTTTGGTCAGAGACTGCAGGCGGCTAAAGATAAGACACGACGAAAGAGTGGTATTATTACGTTTGAGGGCAGGGTTCAGGGTGTTGAGGTCGTTGTTGCCATGCTTTACAGTGATTTCAGGAATGGCACAGTCGGTTCTGCAGAAGGTGAAAAATTTGTTCTTGCCTGTGAACTTGCCAAGTTGAAACGCAGGCCTTTGCTGTCTTATGTTCATACTACCGGCGGTATCCGTATTCAGGAGGGAACCTTAGGAGTAGTGCAGATGCCGAAATGCACCATGGCTGTTCGTGAATATGTTGATTCCGGCGGGCTTTATATTGTTGTTTACGATAATAATTCGTATGCCGGTCCCGTGGCAAGTTTTCTGGGGTGCTCTTTCTACCAGTTTGCCATCCGTTCAAGCCGCATTGGTTTTGCTGGACCCAGGGTTATCAGGGACACCACTGGAGAAGATATTCCTCCTGACTATCATAGTGCAAAAAATGCGCTGAAACGGGGTCATATCCAGGGGATATGGGATCGCCGTGATTTTCGTCGTAATTTGCATAAAGCCCTGGAGACAATGGGTGGCAGAAGTTTGTATTACAGATAGTCACCTTAAAACTTTCTTATAAAAATCCATGCACGATAACGATATAGATTACGATACAATTCTCAGTCAATACCGGGAAGATCCTTTCGGGTATGTTGATATTCATACGCGCCAGACAGGTCAGATTCACTTTCATGTGAATCTGGAGGATGATGTGGAAGGAATAACCGGCCAGTGGCATCACATCAAGGGCACCAAGCTGTTTGAGATCAACAGGGAACGAAATAACAAACCGGTTTTTTCCCCTTCCAAGGGTGTTATTTCTTTTATCCGTGACGATCTTGATGGTCAGTTTGTCGAAGCCGGTGAGCGTATTATCACCATTCGTTATCCCTTGAAGAAGCGGGAAATTATTGATCAGATTCTACGGAACGTGCTTACTCCTTTTGTAGCTCCTGAGCGGGCCAAGTATTTTTTCTCCCTTGAAATTCAATCCCGTATAGATAAATTTGGACAGCGCTCTGTTTCGGTTAAATCGGGAGATGAAGTTCTGACCATGTCATTGATGAAGCGTGATACTCCTGTTTACTATAAGGGAGAACCGGGAATTATTCATTCTGTCTATTTTAAACCGGGTGTGAGTGTTGATCAGGGCGAGCCCCTTCTCGGAATCTGTCCTCCTGAAAAACTTCCCCTTATTGAAACGATAATTACCCGCGTCAAAGCCGAGTGGACTGTATAAGAGTGCGCCAGCACCTCATCTTAGTCCTTTTTGCCCTTTTCATATAGAGGGCTATAACTCAAAGGGCAAACGAACTCATCTAAGGCACTGCCGCACTCTTATACCGTGTTGAATTTTACTAAAGAAAATAGCTCGGATGAATTATTACGAGTGGGCAGTGTAACTGGTTTCCCGACACCCGCATCTGTTTCTTCCTATATCCAGCAGCGGGAAATTTCTCGGCGGTCCTGTTTTTTTCCTGTCGAGCCGGTCAGTCGCATCTTTCGTTATGGTGGGGCCGTCGCCTCAACAATCCATTATTTTCCGTTTCTCAACCGCGGCATGGTAAAAGCCCGGGAAATGATTGGCGGATACGACAAGGGGGGCAAATCTTTTTCCCGCGGGGAGGTTGTTGCTGCAAAACGACTCGAGTCCGTTA
>JACNJZ010000072.1 GCA_014382295.1 Candidatus Desulfobia pelagia
TATGGGTCTGCGAGGCGTGAATGTCGGTGGTGCCCTTCGTCAGCCTTCCGGCGGTCCTACCATGAACGTCAAAGGTACTGCTGCCGGTGGTGGTAATTCACTCCTGATTCCGATGACCGAGTTCTCTCTTGGACTCACCGGTGATATCAATGATATCATGAATGCTCATAACCTGGGCATGGTGGCCATGACTTCCCGTATGCAGCATGAGCGGAACTATAATGATGAGCAGCTGGCCCGACTGACCGGTATGCGTCGGCTTGATATTGATCCCACCCGAGTTGAATTTGGCTGGATCATCGATTTCTGTGCCCAGGCTCTCAGGAATATCACAATTGGTCTTGGTGGCCGCTACGACGGTTTTACCATGCAGTCAAAATTCGGTATTGCTGTTGGTTCCGAGCTGATGGCTATCCTGTCCATTGCCACCGATCTTGCTGACCTAAAAGAAAGGATCAACAACATCACCGTGGCCTTTGACAAGAGCGGTAAACCGGTAACTTGCCGTGACTTGGAAGTAGGTAACGCAATGACTGCATTTATGCGTAACACTATTAACCCGACCCTGATGTGTACTGCAGAGTATAACCCGTGCCTGGTGCATGCAGGTCCTTTTGCCAACATCGCTGTCGGCCAGTCTTCGATCATCGCTGATCGAGTCGCCTTGAAACTCTTTGACTACAATATCACCGAATCTGGCTTTGCAGCAGATATCGGTTTCGAAAAATTCTGGAACGTCAAGTGCCGCTATTCCGGCCTGAAACCTCACGTTTCGGTTCTTACCGCAACCATCCGCGCCCTGAAGATGCACGGTGGTGGCCCCAAAGTTGTTGCTGGTAAACCTCTGGATGATGCGTATACCAGGGAAAATCTGGAACTGGTCGAAAAGGGCTGTGAGAACATGGTCCACCTGATTGGCGTGATCCGCAAAGCCGGTATCAACCCGGTTGTCTGCATCAACCGTTTCTATACTGATACAGACGCAGAGTGCAAGGTTGTCCGCCGGATTGCCGAAGCTGCCGGTGCCCGCTGTGCCGAATCCAAACATTGGGAATTGGGTGGTGAGGGTGCTCTGGAATTCGCAGATACTGTCATCGAAGCCTGTAACGAAGAGAATGATTTCAAATTCCTCTATCCGCTGGAGATGAAACTCCGCGACCGTGTTGAAATGATCACCAAGGAAGTATATGGCGGTGATGGTGTTGACTGGTCGCCAGAAGCCAATGCCAAGGCTGAGATGCTGGAGAAAGATCCCCAGTACGCTGACTATGCCACCATGATGGTTAAGAGTCACCTGAGCCTGAGTCATGATCCGACCAAAAAAGGTGTGCCCAAAGGATGGCGCCTGCCTATTCGGGACATCTTGATCTATTCCGGAGCCAAGTTCTTGTGCCCATGTGCAGGAACTATCAGCTTGATGCCTGGCACCAGCTCAAATCCGGCCTTCCGCCGAATTGATGTTGAAACAGATACCGGCAAGGTAACAGGATTGTTCTAAAAACAATCCATATCTTCTGAAATCAGTTGTTCGTTTTGTAGTTATAAAGCGATGGAGAGTATTTTTACTCTCCATCGCTTTTTTTATTGTATCCATTTGAAAAAAATTACCAATACCACTACAATATATTGTATCATTTTTTTTAACGACTGCATTATGCGGCCTTAAAAAGAAACTCATTGTCATCAATCTTTTATTAAGAGCAATACATTATGGCATTTTCAGCAACAAAACCGCCGCAAAAGCAAACAGCATTGCGTAGCACTGTAAAGGATCAGTCCGGGGCAGGAAAAACCAAAATTGGTGATATTCTGCGGAAGGAAGGTCAGATTCTGACAAGTCAGCTTGAAGAAGCAATATCTATTCAGAAAAAAACAGGGCAACGCCTTGGCACAATATTGAACAGGCTTGGATATATAGAAGATGACACCATCGTAAAGGTTCTTACCAGGATTCATAACTATCCGGTTGTAGATCTAGTACAAGAGCCACCTAACCTGCAGGTTTTTAAATCTATCCCTTTTGATATTGTAAAAAAATATGGTGCTCTTCCTCTGCGTATCACTGGTAAAACCCTGCAGGTTACCATGGCTGAGCCGACAGATACAGCTGCAGTGGAGCAACTGCAGACAGAGGTGAAAATGGCGCTGTCTGTCTGCGTCTCAACAGAAAAAGATATTCTTAATGCCTATAAAAAGTACTACCAGATATCTGATGACGAATATAAAGAGTTAGTTGGTGCTGAGGAAGAGATTGATGATGAAGATGAAGAGGTAACAAATATATCCGATTTCGGATCCCTTGCGTCTGAAGCTGCCGAGGATATGGCCATTGAGACCGATGGGTACGATGAGGGCGCAGAACAGTTCTCGGCTTCGGACGCGCCGATTATCAAGCTTGTGAACGGTATTCTGATAAAAGCGGTAAAGGATGGAGTCAGTGACGTTCATATAGAGCCGTATGAGAAAAACCTGCAGGTTCGGTATCGTCTTGACGGTTCACTGTTCAAGTCGATGAATCTGCCGCTCACTATCAAGAATGCGCTCAATTCAAGGGTTAAAATTCTCGCTAATCTCGATATCACAGAGCGTCGTGTCCCCCAGGACGGTAGGATAAAAATGCGTATCGGCCGCAATAAGGTTGTCGATTTTCGTGTCTCTACTCTGCCAACGCTGTACGGAGAAAGCATCGTTCTTCGTATCCTTGACAAATCGTCGCTTAATGTCGACTTGACCAAGCTCGGATTTGAACCTGAAGCATATACGACTTTAAAAAGATGCCTCGAAAGGCCCCAGGGGCTTCTGCTGGTTACCGGACCTACAGGTAGCGGTAAGACAGTTACCCTGTACTCGGCACTTAACTCACTGAACAAGGAGGATACAAAAATTCTTACCGCTGAGGATCCGGTTGAGTTTAACTTTAAAGGTATCAACCAGGTTAATGTCCATCAGGAAGTAGGCATGACATTTGCCGCAGCCCTTAAGGCCTTTTTGCGCCAGGATCCCGATATCATAATGGTTGGTGAGATTCGTGACATGGAAACAGCTGAAATCGCTATTAAGGCAGCTATGACCGGTCATCTTGTTTTCTCTACCCTGCATACCAATGACTGTGCTGCAACAATTGGTCGTATGATTGACATTGGTATTCCTTCCTACATGCTTGCCGCAGCGCTCACCATGGTGCAGTCACAGCGACTGGGCAGGCGGTTATGTCCGGAATGTAAAACGCCCATGACACTACCAGACCAGAGAGATCTGTTGGCCCATGGTTTTTCCGAGGATTCACTCGAAGGGCTGGTTTTGCATGAGCCTAAAGGCTGTTCTCTCTGCCGTGGCGGCGGATATAAGGGGCGTGTTGGTTTCTTCGAGCTGATGGAAGTCACTGATGAGGTTGCCAAGGCAATCAGTGCCGAAGTTCCAGAAGATCAGCTTCGCAAGGTGGCCATACAGGAAGGTATGGTGCCCCTGCGGGATGCCGCTATTAAAAAAGCTATTAATGGCGTAACCAGTCTCGATGAAGTTTTGCGCCGCACTGTCGTGACGGAAGAAAGTCTGCCAGCATATCTGGTGAATCCTGATATTGAGCATTATGAAGATGGTGACACTATTATACGGCAAGGAAATACCGATATTGATTTTTTTCAGCTCATTCAAGGATCGGTTATGGTCGTCAAAGACGGCAAGAAGATAGCCGAAATTGCAGAGCCGAATGATTATTTTGGTGAAATGTCGGCTATTTCCGGTGAGGCTCGTTCTGCATCAATCCTGTCGAAGGGGCGATCGAAAATTAAGCGATATCCAGGCGACAAGCTCATGGAAATTATTGAAAAACATCCGCATGTTGCCAAGCATCTTTTCACAACACTCGTGGGACGTCTTGGTCAGGCAAATGATATCATTGTAAGGTTGGCTGAAAACAGATAGCTTTTTTGTAAAATGTAGTCTACATTCTTCTTTTTTTTGGTCGCTTTCTCGTGATCATGTTCACCAGTTCCTGGTGAATTTCATCGCTTTTCATGTTTTTATTTTTCAGGAATTGGAGCGCGGAACTCTTTTAATCTGCACTTCACAGCCTCTCTTCCCACTTTCCAGATAGTGCCAAGTTATTGATTTGGGGCGATTACGACTTTGTTTGGGTTTTCTTCGTCCACATTGAAGAAATAAATGCGCACTAAGTTGTTAAATTCTTATAAAAAACTGTTGCAAAACATAGGTGAATACTATATTTTTTGGGTTTTATTTGTCCAGATACATTCGATTGATACTGTTAATTATTTACCTTTTTTATCGTTGCGTTTCATGCTGGTTATGTGAATTCCAGCAGCAATCCATCTAATCAGGCTAATGCCGAACTCTTACTATAGCTTACGAAAACATATTAAAAACAGATCTCTATATATTTATCTCACTATAAGACTTAAACCCTAAGGAGTACTTATGAGTGCCAAAATTATCAGCGGAACAGAAACAGCTAAAGCTATCCGGGAAGAATTAACAGTTGAAGTTGCTGAATTAAAAGATAAGCATAATATCGTTCCCGGCCTGGTGACGATTCTCGTTGGCGAAGATCCTGCCTCTCAATCATATGTGTCTGCAAAAAACAAAACAGCTAAAGCTCTTGGTATTCATTCAGAGCAGGTGACCCTTGCTGCAGATACCAGCAATGAGGATCTCCTCGCACTTGTAGAAAAATATAACAATGACGATAAAATCAACGGAATTCTCGTACAGCTGCCTCTGCCAAAACATATTGATGAACCGAAAATTCTGAATGCTATTAATCCTGATAAGGATGTCGATGGTTTTCATCCTGTAAACGTCGGAAGAATGGTAGTTGGCGAAAAATGCTTTCTGCCTTGTACGCCCCATGGTGTTCTCGAGCTTCTGACGCGATCAGGTGTTGAAACTAGTGGGGCCGAAGTAGTTGTCGTTGGCCGCAGCAATATTGTCGGCAAGCCAATGGTCAACCTTATGCTTCAGAAGCGTCCGGCAGGTAACAGCACCGTTACTGTGTGTCATACCCGAACCAAGGACATGGCCTTCCATACCAAGAGGGCCGATATCATCATTGCTGCCGCCGGTGTTCCTAAGATGATTACCGCTGATATGGTGAAGGATGGTGTCGTCGTAATTGATGTTGGTGTCAATCGTATCGGTAAAACAGAATCAGGCAAGGCAATTCTTGCCGGTGATGTTGATTTTGACGGCGTTAAGGAAAAAGCTGCAGCCATCACCCCTGTGCCAGGCGGGGTAGGGCCAATGACAATTACTATGTTGATGAAAAACACTGTACAGGCAGCCAAGCAGGCCGCTGGATTGATATAACTATTAGGGGGTATTTAAAATGGCAATCTCAAGAAAAGGATGCGAAGGGTGTGACGGTATCACTATTCCTTCCACTAAAGAAGTTTTACAACAAGATATCGCCAAAAATGTTATCACCGCGTACGACAGGGTCAAAATGCGTGGAATGGAAGCCTGTATGTTTGGTTCGACAGGTACCTGTTGCCGGAATTGTAATATGGGCCCCTGCCAGATCATTGATGGCGTAGATGAAATGATAGGCATTTGTGGTGCCACCGCAGAGACAGTTGCCGCCAGGAATTATGCCCGGACAATTGCTGCTGGAACGGCAGCACATACTGACCATGCCCGTGAAATGGTCAAAGGCTTTATTGAAACAGCTAAAGGTCATGGCCCACATGAAATTAAAGACGTAGCCAAGCTTATGACTATGGCAGAGGTCTTTAAAATTGATACTGAAGGCAAAGATAAAAATCAGATCGCTCTTGAAATTGGTGAAAAAGCTTTAGCTGATTTTGGAAGCCAGGATGACAATCCTGTTACCATGCTTTCCAGGGCCCCGAAAAAACGGCAGGAACTCTGGAAAAGGCTCGGTGTTGAACCACGCGGTGTTGACCGTGAAGTTGTAGAGATGATGCATCGAACCCATATGGGTGTTGATCAGGACTATAAAAACATCATGCTCCAGGCCTCTCGCTGTGCACTTGGCGATGGTTGGGGTTCTTCAATGCTTTCCACAGAACTTACCGATATCATGTTCGGTACCCCTAAGCCAATTCGAGCCATTGTGGATCTTGCCTGTCTTAGAAAAGACAGTGTGAATGTTGCTGTACATGGCCATGAACCTCTTCTTGCTGAGGCACTCTGTCTCGCTGCCAATGATGAGGAGATTATTAAAGCAGCCAATAAGGTGGGAGCCAAAGGTGTTAATCTTGTCGGTGTCTGCTGTACTGGTAATGAGATTCTTATGCGTCGCGGTATTCCTGTTGCCGCTGGCTTTATACAGCAGGAAATGGCACTTGCCACCGGTGCAGTAGAAGCCATGGTTGTTGATGTTCAGTGTATTATGCAGTCGGTGCAAGAAGTAGCTGATAATTTTCACACAGATATCATCACCACTAACTATCGCGCCAAGATAGATGGTGCTACCCATATTCAATTTGAGGAAGAGACTCCTATTGAAAGTGCCAAGGAGATCCTTAAAAAGGCCATTGGTAATTTCAAAAAACGCGGTGATTGTTTCATTCCTGATGAAACAAAACAGGATGTTGTTGTTGGTTTCAGCCATGAGACTATAAACAACATGCTCGGCGGCACGTTTCGTAGCAGTTATCGGCCATTAAATGATAACATTATCAATGGTCGCATAAGAGGTGTTGCTGCAATAGTAGGTTGTGACAATTACAAGATGCCTGATAATCATCATGAGATTATTGCCAGGGAACTCATCAAAAATGATGTACTTGTTCTTGCCACAGGCTGTGCAGCAACAGGACTTGGCCGAGTTGGTCTTCTCACACCTGAAGCAGCCAGCGAAGCTGGACCTGGGCTTCGTGAGGTTTGTGAAACAGTGGGTATGCCTCCTGTTCTTCATTGTGGTTCCTGTGTTGATAATAGCCGTCTCCTTGTTGCCACCAGCGCAATGGTTGCAGAAGGCGGACTTGGTGATGACATCAGTGATCTGCCGGTAGTTGGAACAGCTCCAGCCTGGATGAGTGAAAAGGCTGTTGCCATTGGTCAATATTTTGTCGCAAGTGGGACATACGTCATTTTCCAAAACCTTCCATTAACCGGATCGAAAAAGTTTCAGAAATTCATGTTTGATGGAATGGATGAAATATATGGCGGCAGGTGGGATATCGAGGAAGATCCTGTCAAATTAGCTCATAAAATGATAGCCAGGATTGATGAGAGACGTGCAGCGCTTGGGATTGATAAACAGCGTGAAAGGGTACTCTTTGATATGGAAATGCGTCGTGATCTTGGTACTGGCAGTGGATTAAAAGATGCCGGTTGTCATGGTCCTGAAAAATAAATTGCCTCAATATTAATTCTTCGAGAAAGGATACAACCGAATGAAATCGGGAAGTCGTTTAGAAAGAGTTCTGAACTCAGGCGAATTTGCGGTGACCGGCGAACTTGGCCCACCCAAAAACAGCGATCCTGAGGTAGTCAGAAAGAAGGCGCGGATCCTAAAAGGACATGTGGATGCAGTCAATATTACCGACTGTCAGACTGCCATAGTCCGGATGTCAAGTATAAGTGCCGGCTTATTAGCCCTTCAGGAAGGTGTCGAACCGGTAATTCAGATGACTTGCAGGGACCGCAACAGGATCATGATGCAGAGTGATATTCTTGGTGCCGCAGCCCTCGGATTGAAAAATCTGCTTTGTTTGACTGGTGATCATCAAAAATTTGGGAATCACCCCGGTTCGAAAGGGGTATTTGATATGGACTCCATACAGCTTCTTGGCATGGCTCGTGATATGCGTGACAAGAACATGTTTCAATGTGGAGAAGAGATCAAACCGGAAGGCCCCAAGATGTTTTTTGGCTGTGCCGCCAATCCCTTTGCCAATCCATTTGAATACAGAGCGCCGCGACTTGCCAAAAAAGTTGCCAATGGTGCCGACTTCGTTCAAACCCAGCTAATCTATAATATGGATAAGTTTACCCGGTTTATGGAAATGTGCCGGGATTTGGGTATCACAGATAAAACCTATATCCTTGCAGGTGTTACTCCTCCAAAATCAGTTGGAATGGCCAGGTATATGCAGAATTTCGTGCCAGGCATTGAAGTAACCAAGGATATCATCAAGAGGATGCAGGGAGCCAAAGATAAACAGGAAGAGGGCATCAACATTGCCGTTGACATAATTAACCAGTGCCGCGAAATAAAAGGTGTTGCTGGTGTTCATGTCATGGCTATTGAATGGGAAGAAGCTGTCCCGGAGATTATTAAACGAGCAAATCTTGACAGTAGGCCGGTTTTCGAAGACGAGCCGGTTAAAGCAGCCAAAGTCTTAGACGAAACAATCGTTGTTGCAGGATCTGCAACAGCTGTTTCAGCTGACAGTGATAAAGTTCTTGCAGATGCAAAAACAGAAGCAGAAAAAATCATTGCTGCAGCAAAGGCTGAAGCCCAAAAATTAAGTACTGGAACTGCACCGGCAACGGTGGTTGAGTCAGCCATTGAATATGATGACGCAGGAGAGCATGAGATGAATGAAAATGAACGTCAAATGGCGTTAAAATCAATTCAGCACGGGCTTGATGCCCTGAAAAAGGCGTTCAATCTGACAGAAGATCAGTTTGAGGCCCTTTCTAGCTTCGCTGGTGCAGAAGCTGTGTTGAAAAAAGAACCTTCAGCAAAACCAGCGGTGACACCGGCCCCAGCCGCAGCCCCAGCCGTACCTGCTGCTCCAGCCGCCCCTCCTGTAAAAGAGGACGATTCAGCAAAGAAAGCAGCTGAAGCCAAAGCAGCTGAAGAGGCAAAAAAATCAGCTGAAGCGAAAGCTGCAGCAGAAGCCACGGCCGCTGATGATGCAAAAAAAGCCGAGCTTGCCAAGGCAGCAGATGTAAAAGCGGCGGATGATGCTCAAAAAGCTGCAGCAGAAGCTAAGGCCTCTGAAGAAAAGGCTGCAGCAGAGGCCCAAAAAGCAGAAGCCGCTGCAAAACCGGCTGCCGCTCCTTCTGGTGATCTCGCTGTAGCTGATCTTGCCAAAGAGAAAACTCTTTTAGCAGACAGAGCTACAAAAGTTCCGGCTGATTCCTATACTGTAAAATATTCTGGCAGTATAAAAGAAACCGTTTTGGGTAATGGAGATAAAACCATCACTGTTGGCGGCGCTCAATCTATGCCGTTCCATCTCTTTGAAGGTGCCAATCCTCACAATCCTCTTATTGCCATGGATGTGTTGGATTCCAGACCTCAAGAATGGCCGGAAAGCCTGTCACGGCATTTTGCGGACGTTCTGGATAACCCGGTTGCCTGGGCCCAAAAATGTATTAATGAATATAACGCCGATGCTATTTGTATCTCACTGGTAAGTACCGATCCCAATGGTATGAACCGAAGCTCAGCTGAAGCCGCAAAAGTTGCCGCTGAAGTCATTAACAGCATTGATGTCCCCACAATTGTCTGGGGTTGCGGAAATGGTGAAAAAGATACTGAGACCTTGAGAGAAGTTACTTCTCTTATCGGCAATAAAAAAGTCTGCCTTGCTCCGTTGGAAGACAGTAATTACCGTTCACTGGGAGCCACAGCCATGGCTTTCCAGTATCCCATTGTTGCTGCATCTCCTATTGATGTAAACCTCGCCAAACAGCTTAATATTCTTCTGGAAAATCTAGGTGTAAATCTTGAGACAGTTATGATGGATCCTTCTGTCGGTGCCCTCGGTTACGGAATTGAATATACATACTCGGTTATGGAGCGTATCAGGCTTGCAGCTCTTACCCAGCAGGATGAAAAACTGCAGGTACCCATTATTTGTAATCTTGGCCGTGAAGTCTGGAAAGCAAAGGAAACTCGTCTCCCATCTGATAATGTGATTGGTGATCAGGAACGGCGCGGTGTCATGATGGAAGCTATAACTGCAACGTGTATGCTTGTTGCCGGAGGTGAACTTCTTATCATGAGACATCCAAAGGCAATAAACCTTACTAAATCGCTGATCAACAGTTTGATGAGCTAAAGTTGAAGATATTTAGAGATAAATTTAGAGGAGCAATGCAATGTCAAAAATAATCTGTTCAGCTGCTATTCGAGGCGCTCACAAAATTGTTGACATGGCTGAGGAAAAGTACGAGGCAGCCCTTAAAAAGTATGGTGCGGAGCAGGAAATTTCCTATCCGAACACTGCCTATTTTCTACCTGTCATCTATAGTATGCTGGGAGCCAAAGTCGAAAATCTTGGAGATATGAAAGATATTTTCAAGGAAACTAGAAATCTTCTTCCTGAACTCGTTACAGATAACATCTGGATACCGTATTTAGGCCCCACTCTGGATGCCGGCATGGCTACTTTCTTTGCTGAGGAGATGTACGAGGCTATCCGTTACCTGGAAGCTCCTGATTTCTACACTAAAACTGAGGACCCGACATCAGAGAATATCTGGCTCGGTGCCGCTGATGACCTTATTTTCCGAAAAAGGGGTGTAGAGTTTGTTGATGGAACTGCGCCAGGGTTTGCTGCTATCGTTGGCGCCCCTGATAATCCGGAAACGGCTGCAAAGATTGCCTTGGAACTGCAGGAAAAAAATCTGTATATTTTCATGGCTGACAAAGGAACCAACGGTCTCCTTATGGCTGAGCAGCTGGTAAAACAGAAAGTTCAGGTTGGTTGGAATACACGATTGGTCCCTTTTGGTCCAACCTATACCGCAGCCGTATTTGCCGTCGGTTTTGCCTGTCGCGTTGCCATGGCTTTTGGTGGCATAAAGCCAGGCGATTACAGAGGGAATCTTATCTATAACAAAGATCGAACTTTTGCGTTTGTTATGGCTTTCGGTGCTGTCAGTGATGAGTGGTATGCAAATGCAGCTGGCTGTATTAACTGGGGCTTCCCAACGATTTCTGATTATGATATTCCTGAGGTACTGCCCACAGGTGTCTGTACCTACGAGCATGTTGTCAGCAACGTCCCTCATGAAGAATTTGTTCAAAAGGCAATTGAGGTACGTGGTCTTAAAGTTAATATTTCTAAGATTGATATCCCAATGTCCTTTGGCCCTGCTTTTGAAGGTGAAAGGATTCGTAAAGATGATCTGTATATGGAGTGCGGTGGTGGACGTACCAGCGGTGTTGAGGTTCTTGTTTCTAAAGAGATGACAGAAGTTACTGATGGTGAAGTCATTCTTGAAGGAAAGGATATTTGTGATATCAGCCAGGGTGAGAATCTGCCAATAGCAATTCTGGTTGAAGTTGCAGGACGTGAAATGCAGTCTGATTTTGAGCCGATCCTTGAGCGTCAGTTTCATCATCTGATCAACTATATTCAGGGCATCATGCATATCGGACAGCGTAATATTATGTGGATCCGCATTGGCAAGGCTGCTGTTGAGAAAGGCTTCTCCTTTAAGCATATCGGTAAAATGCTTCATGGTAAACTTCATCAGGAATTTGGCGCCATTCTCGATAAAGTCCAGGTGAAGATATATACTATCCAGGAAAAAGTTGAGGAAGTTCAAGAGCTTGCTCGTGAAGTATATGAAAAACGTGATCTGCGGCTCGGCAACATGACTGATGAGACAGAGGAAGATTTCTACTCCTGTACTCTCTGCCAGTCATTTGCTCCGAGCCATGTCTGTGTTATCACTCCTGAGCGTGTCGGTATGTGTGGAGCCTATAACTGGCTTGATGGCAAGGCTTCCTACCAGATCAATCCTACCGGACCGAATCAGCCAATAGCTAAAGGCACATGTCTTGATCCAGTTCTTGGCGATTTTGCAGGTATTAACGATTTCGTAAATCAGGCCTCCCGAGGTGCTGTTCCCGAGGTGAGCTGCTATTCGCTTATGAACAACCCCATGACTGCCTGCGGCTGCTTCGAGGCAATTGCTGCCATGCTTCCACAGTGTAATGGTATTATGGTTGTTAACCGTGATTACATGGGTGAAACTCCTGCGGGAATGAAGTTCACTTCTTTGGCAGGTATGGCTGGTGGTGGTGCGCAGACACCTGGTTTCATGGGAGTCAGTAAGCATTTTATGACCAGTAAAAAAGTGTTTAAGGCTGAGGGTGGATTAAAAAGAATTGTCTGGCTGCCGAAAATACTCAAAGAAGAAATCAAAGAGAAACTCATTCAACGATGTGAAGAGATGGGAATGCCTGAGTTCTACGATATGATTGCTGATGAAACTGTTGGAACCACAGAGGAAGAGGTATTGGCTTTCCTGAAAAAAGTAGGGCATCCTGCCTTGGAGATGGAAACAGCAATGTAAAGGATGCTTGCTGTTTGATTCATTTGCTATACATATAAAATTGTGCCCATAGGAGAAAGACCATGGCCTTAACCGGTATACAAATCTTAAAAATGCTGCCTAAGACTAATTGTGGGGAGTGTGGTATTCCTACATGTCTTGCCTTCGCTATGAAGGTAGCTGCTGGACAGGTTGAAATTGACTTATGCCCTGATGTCTCTGAAGAGGCAAAAGCTACCATTGGCGAAGCATCAGCACCGCCAATCAGGACCATTAAAATAGGAAGCGGAGATTCGGCTTTCACAGGTGGTGGTGAGACCTGCCTGTATCGTCATGAAAAGAGATTCGAGAATGCAACGGGTCTTGCTGTGCTTATCGGCACTGATATGTCTGATGCTGATGTAGATGGTCGGATTGACCGTTTCAAGTCTCTTCGTTATGAACGTGTCGGTGTGAATCTCAAGGCTGATCTCATTGCTGTTAAGGATGCTGACGGTGATCAGGGTAAATTTACTGCTCTCGTTAAAAAAGTCCTGGATGGAGCTGAGGATGCCAATCTCATTCTTATGAGTGATAATGCTGCTTCTCTTGCTGAAGGCACCAAACTCTGCGGGGAAAGAAAACCCCTTCTGTTTGGTGTTAATGCTGACAACATCACTGATATGGCATCACTTGCTAAAGAGACGGGTTGCCCTCTTGGTGTAAAGGGAAGCAATCTCGATAATACAGTTGAATTGTCCGAAAAACTCATTGGTGACGGCATAAAAGATATCGTTATCGATACCGGTGCCCGTACCATGCGAGCTGCTCTGGATGATAATATCGTTGCCAGAAGAGCTGCTGTAAAATCAAAATTCAAACCGCTTGGTTTCCCGACCATCGCATTTCCTTGTGAGATGACCGATGATCCAATGATGGAAGCTATGATCGCTTCCGTTCTTATTGCAAAATATGCAGGAATCGTTGTCCTTTCTGACCTTCAGGGTGATCTGCTCTTCCCTCTGCTTCTTGAGCAGCTCAATCTTTTTACTGATCCTCAGCGTCCAATGGTTGTTAAGGAAGATATTTATAATATCAATGGTCCTGATGAAAATGCGCCTGTATTGATCACATGTAACTTCTCTCTCACTTATTTCATTGTTTCCGGTGAGATCGAGGGCAGCAATGTCCCATCCTGGCTCCTCATCAAAGATACAGAAGGTCTTTCAGTCCTTACTGCCTGGGCTGCTGGTAAATTTGGTGCAGACCTTATTGCCCAGTTTATTAAGAAATCCGGAATAGAAGATAAAGTGAAGCATAGGGACCTCATCATCCCCGGTTACCTTGCAAGCATTAAAGGTGAACTTGAGGAAGAACTCCCTGACTGGACTATAACAATGGGTCCTCGTGAGGCTGGTCATCTGCCGGCTTTTCTTAAGGAATGGAAACCCGCGGCCAAATAACAGCCAGCTCTAAGCTGGTGTTTCATTGGTAACACCAGCTTTTGAGCATGTTTTCTTTGTCAAATATAATTTTTACGCCTGGTTAAGTAATGTCGACAATCAATATAGTTATAAATGGATCTGAAATTGTTGCAGAAGAAGGTTTAACCATTCTTGAGGTTGCCAGGAGGGCAGAAATTGCCATTCCTACTCTCTGCTCGGTAAAAGATAAAAACAGTCAGTCTCCCTGCGGTTTGTGCATTGTTGAAGTTGATGGGGCAGATGAGCCTGTTCGTTCCTGTGACGCCATTGCTCAAAATGGCATGAAAGTAATTACCGATTCCGATGCTCTGAAAGCAAAGCGTCAGGAAAAACTTGCTGTTATTTCTTCAACTCATTTTGGAGACTGCAAGGCTCCTTGCAATCTTACATGTCCAGGGCAGATTAATGTCCAGGGGTATATTGCTCATGTTCAGAAAGGTGAATACGAAGAAGCACTTCGCCTGGTTATGGAGCGTAATCCCTTTCCCTTTTCGGTTGGCAGGGTATGTCCTCGTTTCTGCGAAACAAAATGTCGACGTGTTCTCGTTGATGAACCTGTTGCAATCAACCATCTGAAACGCTTTGTCGCTGACTGGTGTATGGCCAACAATGTTGATCTGAATATATCCAAAGAAGAATCAACAGGTAAGAAAGTTGCCGTTATCGGCGGCGGGCCAGCGGGCCTGACTTGCGCTTATTATCTCTCCCGAAAAGGTCATGACGTTACTGTATTTGAAGCAAATCCCAAACTTGGCGGAATGCTTCGATATGGATTCCAGGAATATAAGATCCCGCGCAAAGTGCTCGATTATGAGACGGATGCGATTTTAAAGATGGGAATATCAGTAGCTTTTAATCAGAAGTGGGGACGTGATTTTACACTTCAGGGGCTGAAAGACAAGGGTTTTGATGCAACACTTATTGCTATTGGTGCTTGTGTTGACAAGCCGCTTGATATTCCAGGAAGTAAAAATTCCAAGGTTATTCCTGCCGCTCATTTCCTGAAAGGTGTGAGTGAAGATACCACATGTGATTCAGCGAAATATGGAAATCGTGCAGCTGTCATAGGCGGCAACAATATCGCCATAGAAGTTGCAAGAACCCTGCTGAGAAACAAGGTGAAAGAAGTTACGGTCATTTTCCCCAGGATGCTTGAAGACCTGCCGGCAAATGAGAAGGTTGTTAAAGAGGCCGAAAAAGAAGGTGTACAGTTTCTTGCAATGGCTTCTCCCGTAGCTATTAAAGATTCAGACAAGGGAACACTCCAGGTTGAACTTGCAAATATGCAGCTTGGAGAGCCGGATAAGAAAGGAAAGCAACAACCAGAAATCATTCCTGGTTCATCACGTATTATCGAAGTCGATACAGTAATTTCTTCCGTGGGACAAATGGCCTGTGATGGAAAACTTACTGGTGGTGAAATTGAAGAGCAGCTTGAACTGAAAGCAAACAATGTTTTCAATGCGTCTCCAAGGGATACGATGACTAATATTCCTGGTATTTTCGCCGCAGGTGATGCTGCAAGCGGCACCAGGACAGTTATTCAGGCTGTTGTTTCAGCCAGAAGAGCGGCAGAAAATATAGATGCTTATATTACTGGTGTTCCCAAAGCGGCTGCCGAAAGCCGGTTTAACTTCCATCGAGGTCGTGTTTTTGATGATGTCGATCAAAGTAATTTCACCGGTATACCTGCTCAATCAAGAGAACCTATGCCTGAGCAGGCTGCTGAGTCCAGCATCGAAAAATGTGATGAAGTCAGGCTCGGGTATACCGAAGAAATGGCCAGGAAGGAAGCAGACCGATGTCTGTCCTGCGGCTGTAATGCTTTTGACAGATGTGACCTGAAGCGCCTTGATATTGAGTATGATGTAAACATTAACAAGACGGGCATGGGATCTAAACCTGCTTATGCCAAGGATGATTCTCATTCTGTTCTCAGCGTTGATCTCAATAAATGTATATACTGCCAGCGTTGTGTTAATTCATGTGAATATGGAGCTATAGAAGTCACTGCTTCTGAAATTGATAAAAGTGGCCTGTATCACGGTCTTAATCTTTCTTTCAATGATAACTGCGTTTATTGCGGAAAATGTGCCGAGAATTGTTCCACTGGTGCACTTACCAAAAAACCTGCCATTGTCCCCATCATCAATGAAGAGATTCGTAAGGTTCAAACCACATGTCCTTACTGCGGTGCAGGTTGCCAGATAGTTCATCATGTTAAGGGAAATACCATAATAGAAACATCTTCTGACCCTGAGATTGCACCAAATTACGGAGCACTTTGTGTCAAAGGTCGTTTTGCCCATGATTTTGTCAAGGACAGATCCAGGCTCCCCCGACCACTTGTTAAGCGACAAGG
>JACNJZ010000015.1 GCA_014382295.1 Candidatus Desulfobia pelagia
ACCTCATAGGTGGAAAACTTGATTTCCGTTTACCCACCTGAAACAGCGAGGAACCATAAAAGTATTTGTTTTTCCTGCTGATTTCCGATAGAGTTATTTTGCTTGACAGGTTTTTTGTTGAGCACCGTAAAGAAACTGCTTCACCACTGTTTCCCGCAAGGTGTCATTGCTCTGGGTTTACTTTGTTCCGGCTTTTTTATTAGGGAAATGCCGGGGATGTGATTTGTAATGAAATTATCATTAAGGAATTGCTGAGAAGATGTCCAAGTCGATTGAGAAAGAAGTGGAAGAATTATTGACTCAGGGAGTCAAAAAGCCCGACATTTACCGGAAGCTGGGTACCGGAGATGACAAGGCCAAGGTTCTTTTTTACGTTAATAACATGACAACCCCTGCAATGAAGAATAAGTATCAGTACCTCAACTTCTTCATTGTCTTGCTGCTTACCTTTGTCACCGCAAAAAAACTCATCGCAATATTAGTGGCTCTCGGCATCACAGGGCTTATGATGACCCTGCTGAATCTTATTGTGCCTGCTGTTAATATCTTTGTCGCTCGAGAGGTATTGCGGTTCAGACGTATCGGCTACCAGTTCCTGGTAGTTATTTCCATCCTTTCCTTGATCCAACCTGAAAATCATGTTCCCCAAGAGATGACGATCTTCGTTATGCTCGCTGCTGTTGCAGCTTTCTTATATTTCAAGATATATCCTAACGACGCGATATTGCAAAAAGAAGCTGATTGAATTTTATTTGCTTCTGAGGGTTTGCAATACGCTGAATGCTCTTTGCTGGGAGTAATTGACACTTTCTCGGGTCAACATGGGTCAAACTTGGCGCAGGGGCGTATTATTGCACAAATTCAATGAAATATGTCTTTAGAGTCGTTTTTGTGGGTCAGATGAGACCCCTCTTCGGGTTTTATCCTCCATGGAAAGGGCTTTACGGAAGGGAGTGATACATTGTCGCAGAAACAATATCTAATGATACAAAAAGTGTTGTATTTGGGCAGTGGCATTTAACTTGCTAACTATTACCTCAGGACCTTCAGTCTGCTTTTTCGTTTATCGCTGACTGAAAGTAATACGCTAGTGAATACAGGGGTAACAGTTTGTACTAACTGAAAAAAGGAGGAGGATGTAAATGAGTAAAGAATCTATGGAGATGTATTGGAAGAGAAATTTAAGTTTGATGGCGGCGCTGCTGTCTGTCTGGTTTGTCGTGTCCTATGTCTGCGGCATCCTGTTTGTTGAACAGCTGAACGCCATAAAAATCGGGGGATTTCCTCTCGGTTTCTGGTTCGCTCAGCAGGGGTCTATCTATGTTTTTGTCTGCCTTATTTTTGTATATTATTTCAAGATGCAGAAACTGGATAGAGAATTTGATGTGCATGAGTAATCAATTGATAATTCAGTAATTGATAACGAATCAGAATTTAAATTAGACAAAGGAGAGGAAAACAATGTCGATATTGGCATGGACCTATATAATGGTAGGTCTCACATTCAGTATGTATTTGACAATCGCCTGGATATCCAGGGTTAAAACAACAAAAGGCTTTTATGTCGCCGGCGGCGGTGTTTCACCTCTTGCCAACGGTATGGCGACCGCGGCGGACTGGATGAGTGCCGCATCCTTTATTTCAATGGCCGGCCTTATTTCATTTATGGGATATGGCGGTTGTATGTATCTGATGGGCTGGACAGGCGGTTACGTTTTGCTTGCCCTTCTTCTGGCACCTTACCTGCGTAAATTCGGCAAGTTTACCGTGCCCGACTTTGTTGGTGACAGATATTATTCAAGTTTTGCCCGTCTGACGGCGCTGGTCTGTGCAATTTTCGTATCTTTCACCTATGTTGCCGGTCAGATGCGCGGTGTTGGTATCGTTTTCAGCCGTTTCCTCGAAGTTCCTGTTAACGTAGGCGTTATGATCGGTATGGCCATCGTTTTCTTCTATGCGGCTCTCGGCGGCATGAAAGGTATTACCTATACACAGGTTGCCCAGTACTCTGTACTTATTGTTGCCTACCTGATTCCCGCTATATTTATCTCATTGAAGATTACCGGTAACCCGATACCGCAGCTTGGTTTCGGTAGTGTTATTTCATCTGGTGCAGATTCCGGCAAGTATCTGCTTGATGTTCTCAACGGGCTCAATAAGGATCTTGGGTTTGCAGAATACACCCAGGCTTTCGGGGCGGGCAATAAAACCATGCTTGATATTCTCTGTATCACTTTTGCGTTGATGGTTGGTACAGCGGGTTTGCCCCATGTTATTATTCGTTTTTACACGGTTCCCACAGTACGCGGTGCACGTCTCAGTGCTGGTTATGCGCTTCTTTTTATCGCAATTCTTTATACAACAGCACCTGCAGTTGCTTCATTTGCCCGTTACAACATGATCAACACCCTGAATGAAACAGCTTACAACGATGCCCCCCAATGGTTTAGAAACTGGGAGGTAACAGGCCTTATTGCATGGAATGATAAGAATAAAGATGGTGTCATCCAGTATCGTGCCGGTGCCCCATTTGCAGGGAAACCTGCTTACACCGGGGAACTCGGACCGCTTGGCCAAAAACTTGTTTCCAACGCACCAACTGACAATGCCAGTGAGCTTTATATTGACAGGGACATCATGGTTCTTGCTAATCCGGAAATTGCCAACTTGCCCAACTGGGTTATCGCCCTTGTTGCAGCTGGTGGTCTCGCCGCTGCGTTGTCAACGGCTTCCGGTCTGCTGCTCGTTATTGCTTCGTCAGTTTCCCATGATCTCTATTACAGGCTGATAAACAGGCAGGCGTCAGAGGCCCAGCGTCTTGCTGTGGGCCGTGTCATGATCGGTGTCGCAGTCTGTATCGCCGGTTATTTCGGTATCAATCCGCCAGGCTTTGTTGCCCAGGTGGTCGCCTTTGCATTCGGTCTTGCCGCCTCCTCATTCTTCCCGATCATCGTTCTTGGTATTTTCACCAAGCGTGCCAATAAGGAAGGATGTATTGCCGGTATGACTGCTGGTATCTGTTTTACCTTTTTCTATATCGTAAACATCAAATTCCTCGGCGGAACTGCCTGGTTCTTTGGTATCAGCGGTGAGGGAATTGGAACAATCGGTATGCTTATTAACTTCATCGT
>JACNJZ010000195.1 GCA_014382295.1 Candidatus Desulfobia pelagia
GATTAAAGCAATCTCAACTTCGATAACGTTTCGTTTAAGGGGTAAGAGGCCGCAGGCCACGCAGTCCCGCTTGAAATGTTTGTTGGACGAAGCCGCTTCGCGGAGAAAAACTACCCTCATCTGTCTCCCCGGCAATAAATCCCATTAAAAATGGTAACTTCCTGTTCAGTTTAGAACCAGCAGTTCGATTGTATAGTTATTGATGTAACAATTCTCACATTAACTTTACGATCAGGAGGTTACAATGAACACAAAACTACCAAAAAATCCACGATTCAACAAGAATTACACAAAGCATCTCAAGCATTTAAAACTGGCAGGATATCAACCAAAAACCATCGCAGCGTATGCTCGGGCAATTAGACGTATTGGCAATTATTTTAACTGCAAACTCGATAATCTTACACAAGATCAATTACTTGATTATTTCCACGACCTTTTGCAATCGCACTCATGGAGTACGGTTAAGCTTGACCTCTATGGTTTGCAATTCTTCTACAGCAATGTCCTTCAAAAAACATGGGAGCATATCCCACTCATCAAGCAGCCAAAGGCAACTCGGATTCCAGACATTCTAACCATTAGACAAATAAATCAATTACTTTTGGCGACCAAGGTCATGGATTATCAAGTCTTTTTCTTTGTCGCTTACAGCATGGGGCTGCGGCTCAGCGAAGGAATTAATCTTAAAGTTGGCGATATAGATGCTGACCATATGCGGGTCCATATCCGTAATGCTAAGGGCAACAAGGACAGATTAGTACCAATGCCGCATAAAACATTGCAGGTTTTAAGGCAGTTCTGGATGGTTCGCAGGCACCCAGAATTCATATTCCCCAACCGTAAGAGAGGAGTAAAAAATGCCCATTTAGTTGATCACCCACTGGAAAGAGGCGGCATTCAAGTGGCCATGAAAAAGGTGGTAGACCAAATGGGATTAAAAAAAAGATCTCATGTCACTCTCTGCGCCATAATGCCGACTCCAGGATTATGCCGACAAAAGTCTTAGCGTCTCCCTAAGTAACTGAAGTTTTATCTATTTTTTTAATGATGGGTCTTGCCAATTCGGCATAATCCAGTTGTCCTTTTTTCATGACAAAACATTTGACCATGAAAGGAGGACACCAATGATAGAATTGTATTTTAGAAGTCACAAAGTCGTTAAGCGATTGAAGGAAAGTGTATTAGGCTCTCAGCTTGACGCATTTTCGTCAGCTATTTCAGATTTGGGATATTCGCACGCGACAATCCGCACGCAACTTCAGCTATTGGCTGGGTTCGTAAGATGGAGTCTTGAGAACGATATCGATATTAGTAAGATCGATGAACAAATCATGAGTCGTTTTCTTAGCGAATCTGCTCGCAAGGGGGCTCTTCGTAGGGGTGACAAGAGGACCTTACGTCTTTTTTTGGAGCATCTTCGGGTCGAAGGGCTAATTGATTATTCAGCGCCGACATACAACGCCTCCCCTCTGACGTCTCTCAAAACACGATACGAGAATTATCTACGCAAAGAACGTGGCCTCTCACCAGTGACAGCCTCACGTTATTGGCCTTACCTCCAGCTATTCCTCTTTGAACAATTTAGCGATGGCCCCATACAACTACGAAAATTAAGTCAGCAAGCCATTGAGAGGTTCTTTCTCCGACATGCTCATGATAGAACTCCGAAGGTAGCGCAGCTGATGGTGGCTGCCATGCGCTCATTTTTTCGATTCCTTTTCCGGTATGCAGAAACTGAACGCGACCTTTCAGCGATTGTACCAACAGTCCCGACCTGGCAGCTAGCAGAGATTCCAAAGTACCTTAAGTACGATGAACTTCAATCTCTTCTGGAAGCCTGCGATCAAACGACCCCTGTTGGTCGTCGTGACTATTCTATTCTTCTCCTCATTGCCCGCCTCGGTCTTCGGGCTGGAGAATTGGTCACATTGGAACTTGACGATATAAATTGGAGAGCCGCTGAGCTTACGATACGGGGAAAAGGACAGTTTCGCGATTGTCTCCCACTACCCCAGGATGTTGGGAAAGCCTTGGCTATTTACTTGCAAAATGATCGCCCCATATGTCTAACTCGAAGGGTTTTCATTAGGATGAGGGCTCCCTGCCGGGGCTTCAAAAATTCAACAACAATCAGCACAATCGTTCGTAGAGCTGTCGAGAGAAGTGGTCTTAACACTCCAAGCAAAGGTGCTCATTTACTTCGCTACTCTCTTGCCACTGAAATGCTGCGTCAGGGAGCTTCAATGACAGAGATCGGAGAACTTCTACGGCATCGGTCCCCGAACAGTACAGAGATCTATGCGAAGGTGGATATAGAAGGGTTACGTTCTCTTGCCCGGTCTTGGCCGGAAGGAGGTGTGAGTTGAGTGATCTAAGAAAAGCAATGAAGGAATATCTCGCGCTCCGCCGTAGCATGGGTTTCAAACTTCTTAAAGTAGAAGGTATACTTCGAAGTTTTGTTGCCTTCGCTGAAAAAGAGGCTGCCTCCCATATCTCGATCGACTTGGCACTTCGGTGGCTGAAGCTGTCTACAGCAAAGGAGTCGGCAACATTGGCGGACAACCTCAACACCGTGAGGCGTTTCGCCATTTGGAGAAGTGTTGCCGATGAGCGAACGGAAATTCCACCCAAAAACCTTCTTCCATACCGGTACCATCGTAAACCCCCATATATTTACAGCGATGAGGAGATCGAAAAAATTGTCCGAGCGGCACGCAACCTGCCTTCTCCAATGGGCTTGAGAGGCCTGACTTACGCCACCCTGTTTGGTCTCCTTGCCATTACTGGAATGCGGATTAGTGAAGCCCTTGCTTTTGACAGAAAGGATGTCAATCTCAAAGAAAGAATCCTCATTATCCGTGAATCTAAATTCCGCAAATCACGACTCGTTCCCGTGCATGTATCAACATGTGAGGTTCTTGAAAACTATGCAAAAAGAAGAGACCTTATCTTTCCTCGGCTGAGAAATATTGCATTTTTTCTCTCGGAACAAGGCACTCGAGTGACTCAGTGGGCCGCGCGAGATAATTTCGCCATAGTTTCTCGTGAGATCGGAATTCGTAAGAAAAGCGAAGGTAGGCGTATTGGTATAGGCCCGCGCCTCCACGACATGCGGCATCGATTTGCCGCTCGTACCCTTATGGATTGGTATCGTGCCGGCATCAACGTGGAACGAGAGATCCACAAACTATCGACATATCTTGGGCACGCACACATAAACGACACGTACTGGTATCTTGAGGCAGTTCCGGAACTTCTGGAGTTTGCGACTCAGAGACTCATGGAGGGGAAAACAGGGAGGTTTACTTGTGATAATTTCTAAGACGTTTCCAGCTCTTTTGCAGACCTTTTTTACAGATCGCCTTCTTCGACAGTGGAGGGCAAGTCCTCATACAGTTGCATCATACCGCGATTCCTTTCGGCTTCTTCTGGGTTTTGCAAAAAAGAATCTCAACAAAGAACCATCGGTTCTATCTTTCGATGATTTTACTCCTGATTTTCTCAGCGCATTTCTTGATTATGTTGAGAAAGACCGCGGCAACAGTGTTCGAACCAGGAACGCCCGCCTGGCTGCCATCCACTCTTTCTTCAGATATGTCTCTCTTTGTGAGCCAGCATATGTCGATCTCTGTTGCCAAATCCTCGCAATCCCAAGCAAACGCTTTGAGAGACGACCCATCGAATTCCTTATACCTGAAGAGATCAACGCTCTTCTTGATGCACCTGATCAGACTACGTGGGTTGGACGGAGAGATCGAACTCTTCTCTTGACTGCAATCCAAACAGGGTTCAGGGTATCAGAACTAATCAATCTTCACTGCGAGCAAGTGGTTTTGGGAACGGGCGCCCATGTAAGATGTGAGGGGAAAGGCAGAAAGCAGCGTTGCACCCCACTTGGCAAAGAAACAACAGAGGTAATGTCATCCTGGCTTAGTCAACTCAATGGACAGTCAGGGGATTCTGTCTTTCCGAGCATTCGCGGTGGACCACTTAGCAGGGATGCCGTTGAACGCTTGGTAAATAGGCACTGCAGGACTGCAATGTCATATTGTCCATCCATCAAGCGCAAGAAAATCACCCCCCATGTGCTTCGCCATACTGCAGCAATGGAATTACTCCGACATGGCGTGGATCGCTCTGTAATTGCACTCTGGCTTGGACATGAGTCAGTTGAAACTACCGAGATGTATCTTCACGCAGATATGCGTTTGAAACAGCAGGCACTTTCGCGAATAACACCACTTGGGGCCAAGCCATTCCTGTACAAACCAGATGATGAACTTTTAACATTTCTGGAAAATCTCTGATTATGCCAACTTCAATTGCAGCGGAGCAAGAACTGCTCCGCTTTTGATATGGACAATCGGCATAATCCTGGAGTCGGCATTATGGCGTTTATGCCGAATTCGGCATAAGCGCCACAGTTACGCTACCCACCTGCTGAACGCCGGGGTTGATATAATTGAACTGCAAAATATTCTGGGCCATGTCAGTTTATTAACCACTGCGAGATACACACACCTCACCACCGCCAACCATGATAATGCCTATGAAAAAATTAATGGCATTATCGACACAGTTGAAACCAACTGGGGAGGTGCAGAATGATTTTGCTCTCCTCAATCATCAATGAATTTTCAGAGAGATTCTTTAGCAAATATAGTGCGTTGCCAAGTCATAAGCACGCACTGTATACAATGAAAAATTGCCGTAAACATCACAGTCCGTATATGATTGCACAGTGTACCAATGGACAATGTTTGCAGCATTCTTATATTCCGCATTCCTGCGGCCATAGAAGTTGCCCCCATTGCCAGAACCACGAAAGTCAGCAGTGGATTGAGAATCAATTAAACAAACAGCTGCCAGCTCAATATTATCTGATTACCTTTACCCTGCCAAAACAACTTCGAGATCTTGCCTGGAAAAATCAAACATTAATTTTCACGCTATTGTTTGCCGTAATCAAAGATTTGCTACAAACGTTCACCCTGAATGATAAAAAATTACAGGGGACGGCAGGATTCACTATGGTGCTGCATACCCATTCAAGAAGACTTGATTTTCATCCTCATATCCACGTTGTGATGCCAGGTGCCAGCATTAATAAAAAAACAAAATCCTGGCGAGTAAAACTCGGCAAATATCTCTTTAACCATAAGGCCATGGCTAAGGTCTTCAGGGCAAAAATACTTAAAGAAATTGTTGAACACAACCTGCAATTACCTGAAACCTGCCCAAGTAAATGGGTCGTAGATTGTAAAAATGTCGGTAAAGGCGACAAGGCTTTAATCTATCTGGGCAGATATCTCTACAAAGGAACGATTCAAGAAAAAGACATCTTAAAATGCGAAAACGGCATGGTCACCTTTAGGTACCAAAATTCCAAAACAAAAAGATATCAAACCCAAACGGTTACAGGCGAGTACTTCCTGTGGTTGATAATACAGCACGTACTCCCAAAAGGATTTCGCAGAGTGAGAATCTACGGATTCCTTCATCCATGTAGCAAGCAACTCATTAAGTTATTGCAATATCTCCTCAAATTTAATCCGGCAAAAATGTTAAAAACAATTACATCAAGACCATGCTTTATATGTAAATGCTGCGGATCAAAAATGAAGATTATTGCCACCAAGATAAAACAGGCAACGCCACAACTAGTGGCGATCGCAACATAATAAAGGAGACTTGATCTGTTATGTAACCCTTGCTTTCAAATATTGTTTTTTTTAACCGATTTTGTCGGTAATGGTTTTTTGCGCTCAAAAAATGCCATTTCCCGCCCTAAAAGACCTGTTTTGAAGAGAAATTAGCTTTAAAAAACCAACGCAGGTTCAGCACAATCTATTGAGCACGTCCTCGCTGCTCTTCTTATTTAAAAAAGAAAGATTCCCCAAAAGATATTTTCTATAGGCTGTGGGGCTGGGCTTATCCAACAAACGGTTCAGATTGTGGTTCGTTCCTCACACAATCTAACCTTATTCGTTATGCCTGAATATCTTCTATTGGCAGAATTTGTTTACCATGCCGGACTGTAAGTATTGATAGTTTTGTTTTCTCAACCCGATAAATGATTCTGTAATTTCCATATATCAACTCTCGAATGTCTTCACGGTGTGTTTCCGGAACTATGCGACCACTCCTTGGCGAGGATTTAAGAAGTTGGACTTTATCGAATAAGTTTTCTACCCAATTGCTTGCTGCCGTTTGGTTGTCTTGTGCGATGTATTCGGCGATTTCTGTTGTTCTATCTATGGCGAGAGGGGACCATATGATTTTCATTTTGCAATCCGCCCCAAAATGGATGCTTTTGCTTTGCTATGTTCGACACCATTTCCTGCATTAAGCTGTGCTATTGATGTTTGTACATCTTCTAATAATTCCATTTTTTCTTGCATGGCTTCATATTCTGCAACATCAAGTAGCACTGCCACTCCCTTACCATGTTGGGTAATAACGAGAGGTCTCTTTGTGTCATGCACTTGTTTCAGGAAGGAAGCAATTCCAGTACGAAATTCAGACATAGGCCTAATATCTTGATCAATTTTAAGTCTTTGCATAATGCACCTCACTGTTAATTGTTTTGTACACTATACCGTACTTTATATTGTTCAATCAAGGTAGTTTTTTGTCGAGGCATAACGTTTAAGCTCAGTGGAGCAAAAGAGCAGCTGGGTTTAGGTTGATTGCACCGGATACACGAAAGATTGTTACTTTAATAGAGGTGCCTCTTTTGTTCCACTGGAGCGATTTGTTATGATTTTTATATTTATTTTTTGTTATTTCCGTACCAATTTCTATATTTCTCTGCCCACTAAATCTACTCTTTATTTCTATTTTCATGATCAAAAAATCCCTTTTCTGTCTCTTCTTCTATAATCCGCCTATTATTCGTAATTATTGTGAGAAGATCAAAATGCTACCTCTGAAATAATAAATAAAATGAAAAGTCCAATGAAGCTTAGAATAGATGTAATTATCACTATGCCAGTAATTTCTGCTAATTTATATTCATATCTTTCAGCAAAAACTGCAAGCGAGATAGCAGCAGGGATGCCGCTTTGGAGAAGTAGAAATCTCCGTAACTCATTATTAATGTCCATGCAGAAAAGGATCACCAGATAAGTAGATATTGGAAGTGCTAAACTCCTAAATATTGAATACAAGAACGCTTTTTTCACGGACTGCAAAGAAAAATTGTCATATATAAAAATACCCAGAGAAAAAATTGCTAACCCTCCTGCGGTCTTTCCCAGGAGCGAGAGAGCATTTGTTACCACCTCTAATCTGATCCTAAAAAAAGAGCATAACACACCAAGAAAAAGTGAAATAATCAGAGGGTTTTTTATGATTTTAAGGAAAAACGTCCAGCCTTTGTCTTTTTTGTTAGCATATTCAAAATATATCAGGGATAAAACAATACCCGTCAGTCCAAGGATAGAAGCCATGAGAATAGCAATGGAAAGCCATTTCCCTCCATAAAGCGTTTCAAAAAAGGCAACGCCAAAAAAGGCATTGCTGCCGAAACATATTGAAAGGCTCAGTAAAATAAAATTGTCCTTACTAACAACATTAAATGATTTGAGCGCATAAAGGGCTAATAATAGGATAAAAATAGGAAGTACGGAACCTAGGAAGACTTTGTAGTCAATGGATAAAAGGTCAGTATTGGATAGACTGACAAAAAAAAGGGATGGCAAAGCAAAATAATAAACAAAAGAAGAAATAATTTTTATCTGCTCACTTGAAAATATCCTCATTTTCCTACTTAACATACCAAGTAAGGCTACGATCAAGATTACAATTAAGCTATTTAAAATCTCCACATGCTTTATCTCCTTCAGTTTATTTCCTTATGTGTCAGAAGCACATCTTAAAGGGAAACATTGAATAAAATATGTGTTGTCATAACAACCTGCATCACCAGCGGCCCACCCAAACCAGCCACGTCAGCGCCGCCGCGCTTCTTGCCGTCTGGTGAATGCGATGGTTCGGGATTCCAATTATTATTCTAGTTCTTCGACGACGGATTTATATTTCTCATGTATCATTTTTTGATTAAAATCCATAAACTCAGCAAGCATGGTTTGATCTTCAGCTTCTGAAAAGTAGGCTCGGGAGGCAGGGAAAAAAACTTTGTCCTCTTTTTCGATATGCTTGGGGTAAAAACCCACAAGTGTGTGGAGACAGCTCAAAATATCACCGAGAGCAGAGGCGTCACCATTTCGGTATCGTGTATTAGCTTCGACCAGAGCTTTTGTTGTTTTCCGGCCGAAAACATGTTCTTCAATAAGTTCATTCATGATCCCTCGATCTACCTCTGACAACCCTTTGTTATTCAAGTCCCGGAACAAAATATCTTCTTCTTTACCGTGGTGAGTGCGATCAGCATAGGTTCGAATAAAGTCAACAGCTATGTCAACAAACAAAGGATCAATTTTTTGGGTTTGCTCAACCTGCACCAACATATCCTGAATTTGAACAATCATCCGTTCAATGAGCCGGTGTTCTATCATGAGTGGTCCGCGTGCTTGCATATGCTGTTCTCCTGTTTTATCTCCCAGAAAGAAAGAAGAAAAGCTTATTATTTTAATAAGTTAAATAATTTAATTTCTCAAATTATCATTTACTATCACATGGATGACACGGATTCAACTCCCGCCGCCTCCACCATTGCAGATAAAAAAACCGCTAATCATGCCTGTAGATTAGCGGTTTTTCTGTTTCTGAATCTTAGCATCATCATACTGAAAACTGTTTCCACTCACATACACATCATCATGCCGCTTTATATGTTTTTACTTCTTCGGATAAACGACCCGCAAGTTTGTCCTCTTCAACATCGAGATCATAATCCATCTGAAGCCCAAGCCAGAACTGCGGAGACATTTTAAAGTAATGAGCCAGACGAAGTGCTGTATCCGCCGTAATTCTTCTTTTGCCATGTACAATTTCATTTATTCGACGAGGAGGCACACCCATATCAGAGGCAATTTTATTCTGGCTTAAATGCATTGGGGTCAAAAACTCTTCAAACAAAATCTCACCAGGGTGTATGGGGTTCATTTTTTTCATAAGCTTAACCTCCTAATGATAGTCAACGATGTCTACATCAAACGCATCGCTTTTTTTCCACTTAAAACAGATTCTCCATTGATCATTGATTCTAATACTATGTTGCCCCTTTCTCTTTCCTTTTAAAATCTCCAATCGATTCGAAGGTGGGACCCTAAGGTCATTTAATATGTTTGAACGATTAAGCATACGGAGTTTTCTCAAGGCCATTCGCTGGGTATCGTGAGGAAATTTCTTTGAGAAAATTCTGTTGAATATCTTTTCCGTTTCTTTACATTTAAATGACTGGATCATGAAATATAAATTAACCGCTATGGCGCATAACGTCAAGCGTTATGCTTGTAAAAGCCAGTATCATGTAGAAGATCGAAGTCCCCAAAGAGGAAAAATTGTGCCTCAAGAACTTTTAGTTTCCTGGTTACTGTGAGTACCTCTTCTGGAAATTCTTTACAAAACATCCGGCCATCTCATTGATGTATGGAGCACTCTGAGAATAAAAAGTATCCCTCTCTTTTCTGTGTAAGGTAGGATATAGGGCAATCCTGCGATGACAAGTTCCCTGGTGTTGGCTACTCTTCCAGGCCGGCCAATGCCAGGTTGATCTCCAAGCATTTTGGCGCTGTCCCAGATTTTCTGCGCTACTTTTTGAGCAGCGGTGGCATTATCTCTGGCAATATACTCCACCGCATCATCAAGATTGATCAGGGCCTTGCGCGTCCACTTAACTTGCATCTACGCCCCACTTATTAAAACTGTCCGCAACTTCACCAGCAGTGGCAATATCTCCATTTTTCACTTCAGCAAGGCCGTCTTTGATTTCCTGGACATACCATTCTTCATAATTCACAAAACGCTCAAGAGCCTGGTTTATGATCCATGACCTGGGCCGATTAAGCGATTTTGCAATACCATCAACCCGCTGCAAGAGATTATCTTCCATTCTGACTGTTGTAGCTTTCATTCATTTCTCCTTTATGTTGACAAAGAAAGTATGCCCACAGAATACACCTGAATACGCCCAAAATCAACATATTCTCCTTCACAAAAAAACTCAGACCCCTTCTTTTTCCTGTCACCCGCTCCATTAAGGACCGGCCCTCCGACGAGTAACAGAAGGACCCATTCTCGGAACCGGTCCTTAATGAAGCTGCCTTCAGAGTAAAAAATTGACTTCAGGATGTAACATGATAAAAAATAGAGACAAATAACCCCATAATTTAAAAGGAAAAATAGGATCTATTACGTATATAGGCTGTGAAGGTCGGAGGGAATTTCTGACCTTCTCAATTACAAGGTGTGGTCCCCAATCAGTCCCCGGTGGAAATATCATTTCACCTAACGATTTGAATATATTGGAAAAATCTTTTTTGGGCTGAAGGTACACCCCCCGCCGCCTACACCATCAAAAAGACAGCAAAACCAACTGGTTAGACCGGAAGAGGGACGCTTAAAACCACGATTGCGACTAAGATTGTAGCTGATTGTGTCCCTTTTGTTTTTTGAGGGTTCAGCAAACCGACTTTCAAAAGCAGATCCATCCAGCTTAGCAAGATTCGGAATATAGCGACCATAAGTTCTGTACACCATTGACCTATCAACATGGCCAAGCGTACGAGCCACCCATTCCGGAGTTTCACCAAGAGCCAATGCCCACGAAGCGTGTGTATGTCGTGTTTCATACATACGCTTGTATGGTAAATGGACGACTTCAGTTATGAACGTTGAGCCAAGTTCGTCTCGCTTTTTCTTAAAAAGGCTTATACAACGCAAAAAATGCAGCCACCAAACCAAACAGAATAGCGGCGCCCCCCGCCCAGGGCAGCTTCTCCTTTGAGCCATATAGATACAGTGGCCATACTGCCAGCATCAGTAATACAAAAACCTTGGCAATGATCCAACCGAACGGATTGACTTCACTGAAGTGTGTCAATAGACCGATGCCGGCAAGCAACACAAGCAGGAGTCCAACCTTGTGAAACATGCCAATAAACTTTGGCAGCGGATTGTCTTCCTTGCTACCAATCGCCGCCCTGGACATGTGGCCACCAAGGGCACTGAATACAAAAAATATCCCGGTAAGATGAACGATCTTGAAAATGTAATAAGTACCCAAATCAACCTCCACAATAAAATGAATAACAGAGCCACCATACCAAAAAAATGGCACTGGCCCCTTCTCTTGCCTAGCGCGATTTAGGAAATAGGTGAGGTGATAAGAATTCGCTTTTCAACTGGTAGCTCAAAGGCCGAAGATGGCTGAATGAAACAAATCCAATCAGACCCAATTTTAACCAATAAACATATCCTGCGACACCTCTTTCCGCCATGCCTAAGTCACACAGCTAACACGATCTCCAGCAACGCCAGCACGTCCACTGAATCGATAATTGTTAATACAAAACAGAAAGATACAAGTCAAGCGATATGCCCAGGCCGCGCCGAAGCCACTGATCTTCCCGCGAAAAAGTGGCCAAAGGGTTAAGCCGCTTTTTCAGGGAAGATCAATTTTATAAACTTGAAAAAAAGCTCCGAGAAAAAGGCTTTCAACAAATTATGCAGGAAGATGCACCAATTTGTCGATAGCAAACCAAAAATGCGATACTGGATGTTATGCCAATTGATTCAAAAATTCTTGGTTTTGGAAACATTTCTTTACACTTAAATGACTAAATCATACTAGACAAGCCAACAACTATAACGCATAACGTCAAGTCCTACAGGGTCTTTTTTATTTTTCCCAGTCTTGAATTAATTATTCCTATGGGTTATCGAGTTAAGCCTCAACGAGGCACCCTGTTTTAGGAAATCAAAAGTGACCTTGAGAAACAGTACTGGCGAATGTTAAGAACAGACCCTGGAAAACAATTATGGATTTAACGATATGAAATTATGGATAACGCCAACAGGCGACAAATGGATTTGTGATGAATGTCAGAAAGATTTTGAGAAAGAAATCGCCGAAGAGGGTTGGCGGATCGCCTTTGAAGAAAACAATGACGCCATGCTCCGTTGTGTCGTTTGTAAACATGGCGATGTTGAGATTTTTGATTAAGAGCAGGGGCTCCTTTTGACTCCTGCTAAAAAGGCTAAAGGCAACCTTGAAAAATTGACTTTTTGCTCGCTAACGGTGTCATTGCCAAAATGAAAAGTGCTCACTGTCGGTATGCGTAGTTTATGCCCATGTGGGTGCTTTTTAATTTTGGCATTCCTTGCTAGCAAACAAAAATCCTAATTTTTCAAAGTACCTTAAAGGGTAAGAAGAAAACCCTTACGGTCATGGAAATCCAGATTCCCACAGGGATGGGCAAGAGCCCAGAAGGAAAGATTGCCGTTCTTTGACAGAAGCACAGCGCTGATACCGGCATGCAGAGGTTTGTCCATAGGGCACATACTGCCCAAATCTAGCACAACTTCCAGGGTGAACGACTGCGGAGTGCTATCAATATGGCAAAGAAGCGACACAACCTTCTCTTCCCGCCGCATCCCCTCACGATAAGAATCAAAGTGATAGACATTCCAGTGGCCGGAGGGGGAGAGATTAACCTCCCAGTATGCTTCCGAACCGACCTCAGCAAAGAAGAACTCAAAACAGCTCTCCTTCCAGAGGTCATCCCTGCGTTGAGGATAATCAGCAGGCGGAGGAATACTGAGATGTTCCAAAGATCCCGCCAGGGTAAAACGTACATGCAGGGAACTATCGCGGGAGATGACACCGGCAACGCCAAAGTTTTCTGGCTCGGAATGATCAAAGGGATTCAGGGAAAATGAGTAAAGAGACATAAGCGATTTTTACGATAAAGAAAAAAATGATGAGCCCTACTTTAATGTATTTTCAGGGGCAGCGCTATCCTGTAAAAATGGTTCCCGGTAGAAGTATCTTTTTCATTGCAAACCCGACAACACGCCCCAACATATTGAAAATTTGCACTCATTAAGCAAAGTGCCCTAGAGATCGCGTGGAATTGCTGTTTCCCAATCCTGGTAAAACAGGTAGTATATTGCCGTACGAACTGAAACAGCCTTTATAAAATTTCACGAGTGTCCCATTGTCCACCACCAGCCCAACACCTCTCGAAAACCTGCGCAACATCTTCGGTTACAGCGAGTTCCGACAGCACCAGGAGGAAATCATCTCCGGGCTGATCCGGGGCGAAGATGCTTTTGTTCTCATGCCCACCGGCGGGGGAAAATCCCTCTGTTATCAAATACCTGCTCTCCATCGCCCCGGAGTCGGCATCGTCGTAAGCCCCCTGATATCGCTGATGAAAGACCAGGTGGACGCCCTGCAGGCAAACGGGGTACGAGCCGATTTTTACAACTCCTCCCTCAAGGCCGGAGAAGCCCGCGAAGTACTGCGCCGCTTTCACCAGGGGGAGCTGGATCTCCTATATGTCGCACCGGAACGCCTGATGAGCAACGACTTTCTCGAGCGCCTGACCGAAGTACCGGTCGCCCTCTTTGCCATTGATGAGGCACACTGCGTCTCACAATGGGGCCACGATTTCCGCCCAGAATACATGCAGCTCGGCCGCCTGCGCGGCCTTTTCCCGAATATCCCGCTGATCGCCCTTACAGCCACAGCCGAAGGTCAGACCAAGGCCGATATCCTGGCCCGACTTAACCTGCAGCAGTCCAAATGCTACATCGCCGGCTTTGACCGGCCCAACATCCGCTACACCGTCATGGACAAGCAGAAACCCAAGGTACAGCTGCAGACCTTTCTCGAAGGACGCCATGAGGAATCAGGTATCGTATATTGCCTGAGCCGCAAACGGGTGGAACAGGTGGCAGCCCAGCTGACCTCAGCAGGTCTTTCTGCTGCCGCATATCACGCCGGACTTCACCCCGAGGAGCGCAAGCAGGTCCAGGATGACTTCTTGAAGGACAACCTCCAGGTAGTCGTCGCCACGGTGGCCTTCGGTATGGGTATCGACAAACCCAATGTCCGCTTTGTGTTTCACTACGACCTTCCCAAAAATATTGAAAGCTACTATCAGGAAACAGGTAGGGCCGGCCGCGACGGTCTCCCTTCCGAGGCCGTGCTTCTTTTTGGCTACGGCGATATCATGGTGGCCCGCGGCCTCATTGAATTGAGCAGGAACATGGAGCAGAAACGCATAGAGATCCACAAGCTCAATGCCATGGTCGCCTTTGCCGAAGCCCGGAGCTGTCGACGACAAGTACTCCTCGGTTATTTCGGAGAAAAGCAGCATGAGCCATGCGGCAACTGCGACATCTGTCTGGATCCGCCTGAGCTCAATGATGTTACCGAAGAGGCCCGCAAGGCTCTTTCCTGCGTCTACCGTGTCGGACAGCGCTTCGGCATGGGCCATGTCATCGATGTCCTCCGCGGCTCCAGGAGCGAACGCATCCTGAGTTTGCAACACGATCGCCTCTCCACATACGGCATCGGCAAGGATCAACCCAAGGACTTCTGGTCAAGCCTTCTCCATCACTTGGTGCACCACGGTTATCTGTTCCAGGATGTGGCCAACTTCTCGGTTCTCAAACTCACCGAGGCATCTCGACCTTTGCTGCGGGGCGAGCAGCAGCTTACCATGGCCAAGCCACGGGCCAAAGCGGTCACCACCAAAAAGAAAAACCCCCGAAATATGGCCGACCTGGCCTACAACAAAGAGCTCTTTGAAAAGCTGCGCAGTTTGCGCAAGGAACTCGCCGATGCGGCCAGGGTTCCACCCTTTGTGGTGTTCGGTGACAAAACCCTGATCGAGATGGCTGCCTATCTGCCCAGGACTAATGCAGCACTCCTCAACATCCACGGAGTCGGGGAACGCAAACTGGAAAGTTATGGCCCCGCCTTTCTCAAGGTTCTTGCCGAGTTTTAAAAAAGGAGAGCAGACACGTGCCGGTTGTCGCCAAAATTGTTATTTTCCTCTTATGGGTTAATTTTGTACCGGCTCTCGCGAATCTGATCTGGGGAGATCGCTTCACAACCCCCGTTGACGGAGGGTTGTTATGGTTCGATAAACGCCCCATATTCGGCCCAAACAAAACCATCCGCGGTATTATTCTCAGCACACTGGGAGCAACAGCGATCTTCCCCCTGCTTGGACCAATCTGGTGGCTTGCAAGTATTGCAGCCCTATTGGCAATGGCCGGGGACCTCCTCTCCAGTTTTATAAAGCGACGTTTCAATCTTTCCAGCGGCAGGACCGTTGTCGTCCTTGATCAAATATTCGAGTCCCTTTTTCCTGCACTTTTTCTCAGCCTTTTTTTATCCCTCACAGTTATGCAGGTCGCCATTATTCTTTTATGTTTTATGCCTGTGTCCTTCCTGGGATCTTTTTTCTGGAATTATATTACCTATCGGCCACCACAGGAAAACTACCCGCGCATAATCCGCTCGCCAGTCCGCTTCCGCGAGTGGCGCTCCTGCCACACACCCCTTGCCCGCTGGCAGGGTATGCTTAATCTAACAAGTTTTCTTTCCAACCAGGTCTGCCTCACCAGCTTTTTCAAAATGACCGGTCTCTATGAAGCCGGGATAAGCAATACTCTCAATGTGCAGGTGGAAGAAAAAACTTTCTACCTGCCCACCCTGCCCGACGCCTTTGATCACTTTCGCATTCTTCTCCTCACCGATCTTCACCTTGACGGCCTGGAAAATTTAACAGAGATCCTTATTGAAAAACTGCAAGCTATTGATGTTGACCTCTGCCTTATAGGCGGAGACATACGAATGAAAACCTATGGCCCCATAGCACCATGCCTGAGACACCTTCGGCGCCTTATACCCCATATAAA
>JACNJZ010000014.1 GCA_014382295.1 Candidatus Desulfobia pelagia
TGGCCATCCAGCGAACAGAGCAGTCCGGTATCATCTTTCTTGATGAGATCGACAAAATTGCTTCTAGGCAGGGGGCGGCCCAGTCTGCTGAGGTCTCCCGCGAAGGAGTCCAGCGTGACCTTCTTCCAATAGTTGAAGGTGCCACAGTCACCACAAAATATGGCATGGTGAAAACCGATCATATCCTTTTTATTGCCAGTGGAGCGTTTCACGTGGCAAAGCCCTCTGACCTGGTTCCGGAACTCCAGGGTCGGTTTCCAATTCGGGTGGAGCTGGATCCCCTCGGTCAGGAAGAATTTTACCGAATTCTTACGGAACCTCAGAATGCCCTTGTAAAACAATATATTGCCCTCATGGAAACAGAGAATATAAAACTGCATTTTGAGGATGATGCCATAAGGGAAATGGCCAGAATAGCCGCTGAAGTGAATCAGAGTACTGAAAATATCGGCGCCAGACGACTCCATACCATTATGGAGCGGGTGCTTGATGCCCTTTCCTTTGACGCTTCCGATCTGGAGGATAAAGAGTTTGTTGTCACCGCTGATTATGTTAAAGAACAACTTTCCGCGATCTCCCAGGATCAGGATTTGAGTCGTTATATATTGTAAAATAAGGTTCAGGGTTTAAGGCGTAAGGCTTTTGGTATGAGTTTTTAATTTTCGTGATTTTTAGTGGATTTCGTGGCTAAAACAGTGGAGAAGTAAATTATGATAGATCCGGAATTGAAATATTGCACCAAGTGCAACGACGAATATCGTGCAGAAATAGTTAAATGTGCCTGCTGCGGAATACCCCTGTTGTCAGGGGCTGAACTGCTTGAATCCAGGAAAAGACAGACAGGCCAATTGAATAAGCGCCTGGGTGCATTGACTGCGGCGGATGAACTTGTATCTGTTCATCAGGGGTCTTCCAGTGAATTGAAACCGTTTGAAAATCTCCTGCAGCGTGAAAATATTGGGGCAATGATAGTCGATAAGAGTAAAGGCTGTGGCAAAGGCTGCTGCGGGACGACCCTGGATCTTATGGTAAGAAAAGAAGATGCCTCGGACGCCTATCATCTCGTACAGGCGTCACTTGATAAAACAAGAGCCCTTGATGATCATGACATGTCAGGATGTGATGCTGTCGTTGACATGGATGCCGGCGAAGCAACCTGTCCTGCCTGCGGCTTCACCTTCCAGACCTCCACCACCACCTGCCCGGACTGCGGCCTCTGTTTTGGGTAAGGAAAACACGTAAAATACGGAAAAATACGGGGACACAATACCTATTTCTCACAATAATTAAGTAGAAAGAAATAGGTATTGTGTCCCCGTATTTTCCTAACATTGGAAAAGATATGACTAAAAAAGCACTGATTACAGGCATTGCAGGCCAGGATGGCGCCTATCTTGCGGAATTTCTTCTAAAGAAAGGGTATGAGGTTCATGGTATTAAAAGAAGATCTTCCCTGTTTAATACAGACCGCATAGACCATCTCTATCAGGACCCCCACTCCAAAGATAGAAAGTTTATCCTCCATTATGGTGATATGACTGACTCAAGCAGCCTGGTTCGTATCATCCAGCAGGTCCAGCCTGATGAATTGTATAACCTCGCGGCTCAAAGTCATGTAGCTGTCTCATTTGAAGAGCCTGAATATACAGCAAATTCAGATGCCCTTGGCACCCTGAGGCTTCTTGAAGCTCTTCGCATAGTCGGCCTTGAGAAAAAGACCCGTTTTTATCAGGCGTCAACATCTGAACTCTATGGTCTTGTTCAGGAGACTCCGCAAACAGAAAAGACACCTTTTTATCCCAGGTCTCCTTATGCGGTCGCCAAGCTCTATTCCTACTGGATTACAGTGAATTACCGTGAAGCTTACGGGATGTATGCCTGCAACGGAATTCTTTTCAATCATGAGTCACCTGTCCGCGGTGAAACATTTGTTACCAGAAAAATTACCAGAGCGTTATGCCGCATAAAGCTACATCTTCAGGACTGCCTCTACCTTGGAAATATGGATGCCAAGAGGGACTGGGGGCATGCCAGGGATTATATTGAAATGCAGTGGCTTATGCTTCAACAGGATGAACCAGATGATTTCGTTATTGCTACCGGCGTGCAACACAGTGTTCGTGATTTTGTTGATGCCGCAGCAAAAGAACTGGGAATTTCAATTCGTTGGGAAGGGAAGGGGAAAGACGAAAAAGGGTATGATGCCGACGGTAAGTGTATCGTAGCGGTTGATCCACGTTATTTCCGGCCAACAGAGGTAGAAACCCTGCTTGGTGATCCTTCCAAAGCAAAAGAAAAACTAGGCTGGACTCCACGCATCACTTTCAAAGAACTGGTTGCTGAAATGGTCCGAGAAGACCTCAAGTCAGCAGAACGCGATGAACTCGTTAAAAGCCACGGTTTCAATGCATACGATTATCATGAATAAATAAGATAAGCTGAAAGTTTTCAGTCTTCAGTTGGCAGTTTAAGGAATTCAACTAAATGTGATATGGCATTTGAAGATCTTGAGGTATGGATATAGGGTATATTCCGAAGGAAATTGGCCCAAGAAGGGTAGAAGAAACAAGGCAAATATCTGCAATGATAGTAGGCCTAATAAAATCAATCAGCAAATAATCTTAAGTTCGTATGATGATAAATAATACAACCCCACTGCAGGACAAAGAGACGAAGTCGAGACTAACCACTGCCAATTGCCGACTGCCAACTGAGGCCCGCATTTACGTGGCCGGCCACCGTGGTCTCGTTGGCTCAGCCCTCATCCGTGCACTCCACAATCAGGGCTGCACAAATCTCATCCTGAGAACCCACAAGGAGCTCGATCTTCTGGATCAGAGAGCCGTTCAGGAGTTTTTTGAAAAAGAAAAACCTGAATATGTCTTTCTCGCTGCGGCCAAAGTTGGCGGCATTGTCGCGAACAACACCTATCCGGCAGAGCTTATCTATCAGAATCTGGCCATCCAGCAAAATGTTATTCATGAGGCATGGAAACCGGGGGCGAAGCGTCTTCTCTTTCTTGGCTCATCCTGCATATACCCAAGAGAACGCCCTCAGCCAATGAAGGAAGAATATCTCCTGACCGGTCCTCTTGAATCAAC
>JACNJZ010000013.1 GCA_014382295.1 Candidatus Desulfobia pelagia
TTGGAGACTTATGGTGTCTTTTAATAGTTCGGCAATGCGCCCCACGACGATGGCATGCTGCCAGTAGGAAGACGTCAGGGAGAAAAAACCTTGAAACAGATGGTTTTCCCCGACCGTTTTCAGGACTTCATCTTCTATCACTTTTTTGATATGGTCCACCCCTACTGTGATAAGAGCATGGGGTATGGAATTCACCGAGGTTGTTCGTCGAAAGAAAGAAGAGTTGGCAACCTGGAGAACTTTTGCAGCCAGGGCGGGATCGAGAGAAAGAAGCTTCGAAAATTCCCGGGTGTCATTGGAGTCCCCTTTGACAAAAGAGGACAGCTGTCCCGTGAGAGTGGGATTGATGATAACATTTATGTTTTCCTGAATGCGGCGTTTTATTTTTGTTCTGCCAATGGTTTTCTCTTCAGGAACAGGCGGAAGGGCAGAGATGTCAACCTTGTCTCTCAGGCACGTGGTTTTTATCGACTTGGCCGGTTTGGACCTGGATTTGGGTGCCGGGGAAACTGCGGAGGAGGGCACGGGCTGTATGGCTTCCTCTTTCTTTTCGCTTTGAGCAGGGGAGGCGATGATTTTTTTGTTTGTGGCTATGAGGCGGCCAACCAGGATTTCACAGAATCGGCGATAAAATTTGAGTTGGAGAAACACCGAGGCATTGCCAAGGATGTCAGGTTCAACTCGCAGAAGAAAACACTCGTCTACAGATTCAACTCCTGCTGTTCTTTTTGACTCGGAAACAAAGGCCATTTCGCCAAAGGTAGCTCCTGTCTGCAGCCGCGTAAGCTCTTTGGTCTGCCCTTTATCGTTGATTGTCATGTAGACGGAAACGGTGCCTTTTGCCAGAATATACAGGACCCTTTCTGTGGCGTCTTCCTTAATTATTCGCGTTCCGGGGACAACTTTCAGCCAGCGGCTCACAGAGAGAAGCTGTTTTAGTTCATTGTCATCGAAGTCCTGAAAAAAGTCGATTTTTTTCAGGAAACGTGCCTGGTTTAAACTGATATCTTCGGTTTTCTTTTTTTGAGGCATAGTTAATATCCGTAATAGTTCTCCAAGGTTTACAGCCCTGGCAAAACATAGATCTGTAAGATTTTGCCAGTGCCTTATATTTGTTTGTTTGGGACTTTAAGCTATAGCCCCTCTATGCGAGAAGGCCCAAATGGACGAAGATGAGGTGCTGGTGAAATCTTACTATTTTCCGATGCAGAATTGATCAAAGATCATGTCAAGGACATCCTCGGTGGTCGTTTCTCCTATAATGTCCCCCAGGTGGTCCAGTGCGCTCTGAAGGTCAATGGCAAGCAGATCAGCTGACATGTTGCTTTTTAATGCTGTAGTGACCAGTATGGAGGACTCGAGTGCCCGTTTGAGGGCAGAACGTTGTCGAAGATTAGGGACACAGGAGTGTCCTGGATCCCATTTCTCCCCCTTGGTTACCATGGTGAATATCTGTTTTTCAAGTTCAGCGATGCCTTCATGTTGGGTGGCTGAGACAGCCACGCAGGGGGTATCGCCAAATTCAGAAAAACATTGTTCCGGCTCCAGGTTGCCGACATCAATTTTATTGACCACCAGCAGAATAGGCTTATCTGATATGTATTGATACAGGTTGCGGTCATGCTCTGTTATGCCGTCAGAAGCGTCTATGAGAAATAAAACCAGGTCAGCTGAAGACAGTTTTTGCCGGGCCCGTTCAATGCCTATTTCCTCTACCTGTTCAGCATGATCACGAATTCCTGCTGTATCTACTATTCTGACAGGCATTCCCCGAATATTCAAGACTTCTTCTATAGTATCCCTGGTTGTCCCTGGAATAGCTGTGACAATGGCACGGTCTTCTTTGAGCAGCGCATTCAAAAGACTTGACTTGCCAACATTCGGTCTGCCGAGAATTACGGCGGAAATGCCTTCGCGGTAAATTTTACCGTGGTCAGCAGAAGATATAAGATCCTCAAGCGGACCAATAATTTCTATTTGTAACTGAGAAGTCATATTGCCGACATTGATGATTTCAACATCATCTTCAGGGAAATCAATGGCTACTTCTATAATGGCTCTGAGGGAAAGGAGAGATTGCCGTATTTCGCCGACCACTTCATTGAGTCTGCCCTGGAGATTGGTCATGGCAAGTCCCAGGCTCTCTTTGGTCTGGGCTTGAAGGAGTTCAATGACGGCCTCGGCCTGGGTCAGGTCAATGCGTCCGTTCAAAAAAGCCCGTTTTGTAAATTCTCCCGGCCGGGCGAGGGATGCGCCGAGTTTGACGATCTGGTCAAGTATTTCTTCCAGGACAAGATAGCTGCCGTGGCAGTGTATTTCAACGATATCTTCCCGGGTGTAAGTTCTGGGGGCAGCCATAAAAACAGCCAGCACTTCATCGATGATGGCCTGTGATTGTGGATTTTTGATCCAGCCGTAATGAAGTTTATGGCTTATGAGTTGGGATGATGAATGGGCAGGGGAAAAGAGCTGCTCGAGGATAGGAAGGGCCTGGCTGCCGCTGATGCGTATAATTCCAATCCCTCCTGGGCCAGGAGGGGTAGCAATGGCAGCTATGGTTGTATCTTCTGCTACGGAGGTATAAGGGGCAGCCGTCATGAGTGTTCATCTCTGTCTGTCAGACTCGCAACAGGCTGCGGTCCAGCTGTTTGTGTTGTCAGGCTCAGGATGCTGTGTCAGCGTTTTCTGCTCCCGTGTCAGAGGATCCATTGCTGTTGCCTGTAGAGGGTTTTTTTTCCTGTGTTGTTTTTTTACCACGGTTCCTGCGTGAAGGGCGTCTCTTTTCTGTCCCGGGAAGGTAAATAATGATTTTCTTGAAGAGGCCATCTCCCACGCTGCGGCTCCGGATGGTTGAGTCGTCCTGGAGGGCCATATGAACAATCCGCCGTTCAGCTGGGTTCAGGGGGGGGATTGTTTTCGTTTTTCCTGTTTCTTTTGCTTCCCCTGCCAGTTGCAGAGCCTGTTCTATAAGGGTTTCTCTTCTGGCTTCCCGGAAATTATCTGCATCTATCCTGATCTGCACAAATCATCTAAAATTGACGAACGGAAACCTTTTGAATAAG
>JACNJZ010000038.1 GCA_014382295.1 Candidatus Desulfobia pelagia
TACGGCGGATTGGCAATCACCACATGGTATTTTGAGCTGAGATAATCGGCCTGCTTCAAAGCCCTTAAAACCTTGGGATGGGTCTGTGTCAAGAAGAGTTTTGAACCAAGTCCTTTCTCGTCAATAACCCGCCTGACATGACCGACATCGCTCACCTCTGGTCGAATCAAGGAACCGAAATTATCCGCCTCTTCAAACTGATGGAGCATGGTCTGCAGGTTGACGGTGAACAGGTCCCGGCCAACCGTGTCCATATAGGGCTTCAGCTCACCATCATCGAACCGAACATTCTCCAGCACGCAGATGTTGGGCTGCACGGGCTTCCTAAAAAAACGGCGGTACTTCGCCCGAGCCTTCATAGTCAAGGCAAAGGCAGCCAGCTCCCCAGCCCGTTCATCAATCTCGATGCCGTATAGGTTGTTGGTCAGGATCAGGCTGGGGATGTCCTTGGCATCATAGCCCTCTTCCTCATAGATGGCAGAGAGCAGGTCAAAGGAATAGGTGAGCATGTGGCCGCTACCGCAGGCAGGGTCGCAGATTTTTATTTCTTCCGGTGAGTTGATCTTGAGAAAGTTGGTCTCCGGCTCCTCCGGCCTGATGTAATACTCCATCTGTCCGACGAGCTGGGAGCCTGGTCTGTTGAGCAGCCACAATCTACCCAGGGAGTTCTCCACCAGATAACGGACAATCCAATGTGGGGTGAAGAGCTGGGTGGCAGCCGGGATATTTTCCGGGGTGATTTTTTTGTTCTTCTTTAAGCCCTCAAAGACCTGATCCTTCTTCTCGGAGATATAGAACTGGTAGAGCCAGCCGATCACCTCAACATCCTGGCAGCTCTCCACGGTCAAGGCCTTGCGCACGGCCTGGAGGATGGAATTTTCCGAAAGCAGGTCATCCGGCATCAACAGCTCTGTATAATCGGCAATGCGCTCAAACATGAAGGGCATCAACTGATGATAGCTGTTACACACCGCCACCAGCAGCAACCGATAGGCCTCCTGCTGGGGATCAGCGGCCTTGATCTGGCCGCTCAAGAGATCCAGAACCTTCTTCTTGTCCACCTGCAGCTCATTATCAATATGGCCCTGCTTGGCATCCTGAAGTATCTCGGGCTGGGAAAAGCCCTCAGCCGGGCTCACCGTGCCGATGCGGGTATAACGATTGACATCCATAAAGCGCAGGGCACAGAACCGGTTGAACCAGATGTAGGCCACCCGCTCGATAACAGCCGTCTTAGAACTCTTGGCAATCTCTTCCCGCAGCTGCCCTACCGTCTTCTCTTGTTCCCGCAGCTGGGCGCTGTCGGTCTGCAAGACCAGATCAAGCCTGGCGCCAACCTGTTCAATCAACTGCCGTCGTGCTCCCTGCGCGAATTTTTTCAGTTCTGATGTGTTCATAGAAAGAGGTTATTAAGCTCCTAGTTGATGTTTTTTGCGGGTTGCAAAAGAAATCGTCATTATTCTTTTTTGGGTGGTGGAGATGGCGGAGGTGGTGGTTTTACATTTGTTGGCGGTGGCGGATTTGAATTTGCGCCATTATTTATTCCACGATGATCTGTTGGTGGTGTAGGTGGTGGTGGATTCGATCCCTTTTTACCCATTTTCTCTCTCCCAAGTTTTTTCCATGAATTCAACCCATTTAACTTCTCTAACATCTACCATTATCGCACTCACACCTGTTATTGGGATTTCTTTCTCCTCATCAAGCCAAGATGCCTGTTCAAGAACAAAATGGCCCCTTTCTGGTTCTGATGGCCATTCAATTGGCCACCCATACAGACGCCTTTCGTCCTTTAGGTGCAAAACAATATAGGTAATATTTTTTAAAAAAGTACCAAACCACTCAGAAGGATATGATGTCTCTTTCGTGATACCCCAATCTCGTAATTTTTTGTGAACTTTGTCATTGTTGGTAAAATATGAGAACACTACTCCTAATAGTACCGCAATGATCACTGAAAAAAATGAGCTATAATGTTTGTTCCAGTTGCTTGCAGGATACTGTTGGCTAAAAAATGAAAAAGAAACTTCCACAAAAAAGACTAATATTTGAATAAGAAATGTAAAAATTAAAGCTTGAACGATTCTTTCAAACTGACTTGATTTTGGAAATGATGTGAAACTATAAAATACCCATGCCGTAATAAACCCAGGGAGGAGGTATTGTAGAAGCACAACGAAATCTTTAGCAAAAGTTTCCATTTTTTTACTGACCAGATATTATTTTATTTACTCAAATTAAGTCAAAATGATTGTTATATCTGAACCCGCTTACCATTTTGAATCTCGGAGAGATATGCTTCGCGTAATGCCTGCAAATAACTCTCTACATCCTGCTCATTAGTAAGCAGTGTTTTGTTAAAAATAACGGCTATATTCTTGCTGCTGACGTATTCAATTTTTGCCTCCCTTGTTTCCTTTTTGCTTCCAGTATCTTCTTTCAGGTATTGGGTTGGCTCATCCTTTTTCAGTTGTTCCTGAATCCAACCGTCTTTCCTGGAGAGCAGTTGTAGATATTCATTTTCCTTAAATTTGCGAACACTCTCACGGATGACGGCAATGATTTTTTGGTGTTGAAGGTTTTGTTCAAAAACGGTGAAAGACCGTAGCAGTTCATCCTGCCGGCTTATATCGAGTTGCTGATAATCTTCCATACCTGTAAGTTCGTCTTTGAGTCTTTGAACAGCTTCTTCAGCCTGTTTTTTTGTCTCTTCAATCAGAGTGGCCACTTCTTCTTTCAGCTTGTCCACCAGATTCTTGAGCTGCTGCATCTTGTTGCCTTGAAAACATTTCTTGTCTGCCAGGATTTCGCGGACCTGCTGGCCTTGATCACCTTTCAAATCTGAGAAATTGGCACTCTGCTCTTCAAGGAAACGCCTGCCCTCATCATAGATGTCTTTGGGATGGCCTGACATGAAACGTCGTATCGGTTCCAGCATATTATCTTTCATGTCGAGAAGCTTATCTTCAAGCTTGCTGAGTGCTGTCAGGTAAAAGCTATACTCTTTGCCGACAAGCTCTCGAAGCTGGCTTATGGGCTCTTTCAATACACTCAAAAATGGATAGTGAGACACCATGCTTGCCATTGGCTCAAGGGTATGCAAGAGATCCTGAAATGCCGCTCCAGTCTCTTTGGCCAGGGGTTTTGCCTCATTGGATTTTGGTGGGGCATCAAAGAAGTCTGCATAAAACTCTTTTAATTGCCGAACCTGGGAGGATGTATAATCAATCTGAGGATCAAGAATGATATTTCCATGGCCCTGAGTATTTCGCAGGGCCTTTTCCAGTGCTGTATCTTCCAGAATATTTGAATCAGACCTAGCCTCTATTTTTTCCCGGGCGCAGAGTTTTGCCGTGATGCAGAGAATGGCGGCAAAATACCAGCCATAGGGTTTCCTCTCGAATCGCTCCACCAGGCTTTTCAGGGTTGTCCGAACACCATTGCGGCTATTGCCTTGAATAAAGGAGAGCATTTCCTGCTCTGCCTCACTCATCATTTTGTCATCATCACCAAAGAGTGTAGCTCCAGAAGGTCTGAGATAATTTGCGATATCATTCTCACTGTACTTGATCCCTCGAAGCATGTTCAGGTTTGGATAGGTGCGGCGCAGAAGGTCATAAAAGCCCTGGGTGATTTTGGTCTGGGGATCGGTGCTGCTTAACTCAAGGGGTTTAAGGTTGATAATGAGCTTTGCCTTGCCGAGTAGATCTCTGGCCTTATCCTGTAAATCTTTGTATCGCTCAATGTTTTGAAAACTCTTGTCGGTAAGAATTCGCTTCACTGTTTCCTGCTGGGTCTGGGTCATGTTTAAACGGACATACTTATCAGTCTTTTTATAGAGCAACAGGTCATGGAGAAAGCGGTCATCTGCAGGCATGATAACAAGAAGCTCATCTTTTCCCATGGACTGCATGGAAAGAGTAGTTTCGTTGTCAACCTGCTCATGAAATGGACTGATGATATGGATACTGAGCTCATGCGCTTTCCCGCAAAGGCGATCATCAAGTTTGCGCGAAAAAGCATAATCCTGGCCATTGTCATCGTAACGGATCTTTCTTGACTTTAAGGTATGGTCAAATACAAGTTTGGCCAGTTCATCTGAAACATCCGTATTTTCAACATCTGTATTTTTGATATCCTGCTCTACATCCTTTTCTTCATCGGTGAGAAATTCATACAGTTCTCCATTGCGCTGAATATAAGTCTGTTGTTCAAGCAGGTTCAGCGCAGCTTCTACCTGTTTTTGCAGGTCAGTGATATTGCGGTTAAAGTTATCCAGCATAAGGATGCTGATGTTGCGGACAGTGGCCTTGAATGACTTGACATATTTGACCAGAAACAGCGCCTTGAGCACACGGACGGCAAAATCATCTCCAAGGTTCTTTTCCGCCACCAGAACAGCTTTCTGTATCTGTGATTTTAGAGCGGTGCGAATTCCTTCAAACATAAGGTCAAAAGTGGCCAGCTCCCTGATGGTGTGGCTGGCGATATGCTTTGCCACATGCTGGAACACGCCAAGCATGGATCGCTCTCCGACGGAACTATGCTTGCCCTCAAAGGCATTATGTTGAGACAGGCTTTGGATGGCGGCCTGGAACAGGGTAAACTGATACGGGATGAAGGGATAAGAGTGGATGAAGTGATCCCGATCTCTGAAATTCTTATAGGTCTGGGAGCCGTCACCAAAATCAAACAGGGTTTTAAAGTTGTTTACCTGTTCGTGGTAGACGTCAGACAGTATCGCCACGCCACTTTCGTTTTTAAGCAGAAGTCTTTTCTGGATAACTTCGTCAACATTGGCACTGGTAAGCTTCATGCGGTTGGCAAACCGTGCCTGGATCTTGGAAAAATCATTGGCCTGTTTTTTACTCATTTCACCAACAACATCATCCAGAACCTCCTGGGCCGTAACGATGACCCAGGCCCGTCCTCTGCATTTGGTGGCCAGACTTTCCGCCACTGTCTGCAAGTTGGTCATGAGTTTTGTATTATCGGCAACGTATTGCCCGACCTCATCAACAAAAAAGTTTAAGCGGAAATTATCCTCCTGCCCTTCGATATAGGCATTAATCTGCTCGGCAAAGTCTTCAATGGAAAGCTTATAATCACTACGATATCTATCGAGAATACCATTTGCTGCCGCTTCATCAGTGCCGGTGACTTGGGAGTAGGCCTTGGCTATATTCTGCCCTTCGAGTAATGCCTGTTCCCTGCCGACAGTCCAGTCTTTTTTGGCAATGCCTTGATAGGCCTCTCTGAATTTGCCATACAGGCCACGACTATCAAGATCCCTTTCAAACTGGGCAATATGTCCATGTTTCCCATAGTACCCACACATCTCATCAAACACCTTCACAAAGACTGAGAGAAGGGCATCTATCTGGGTTTTACTGATAACATCAGCTTTCTGGTCAATATTGAAGAGGATTGATCTCGAAGGAATTGCTACGGCCCGTTTAAGGTCACCGCGCAAGATTTCATTGTCAGTACACTTGGGAAGAAACAGGTCGAGTACGGGAGTGTCGTCAATGGAGCGATTTTCGAGGAGTAATGCAAGAATCTTCAGGAGATGTGATTTGCCAGAACCAAAGAATCCAGATACCCAAACGCCGTTTGCTCCGTCATAGTTTTTATAGGCATCAAGAAAGCTTTCCAGCCGTTTGGCAACTTCATTGGTCAGAACATATTCTTCTACTTCCAGGCGCAGACTCGCTTCGTCATCTGCCTTGATAACACCCTCTATAGACCGATCTACCGGTTTCTCGAATATTTCCTTTAACAGCATAGGATTTCCTTTTATATGGACATGATTTGTACTGGTTATTAAATCTCGCAGTGAAAAATGTTGAACGCTCTGTAATATTTATCATCATGCAAACAACCAAACAGATCCAGGGATGCTCCAGTTTCTAGGGAATGGGTATAAACACCTGGGAAAAACATGACGGTTGGCTGGTCTTTGGCAGTACTTTGCAGATTGTTCAGGACATTGTGTGAACGGATGTATGGAAAAACTTCACCAACTCCTGAGATAAACATCACATCAAATTCTGATTTTGACATTTCTTCTGCTATAGCAGGAACTAAATGCGACTGTGAATCAAGGACTCCTTGCAGGAGTTCTTTGAGCTGCTCTTTATCTACAGATTTTTCTGTTTCAAGGATACGTTCCCAAATGTTACGCTTTTTCAGGAGGCCGACTGCCAGATCATAGAGGTTGATATCCAGAATACGAATGCCCTGTTGTTCGAGTTTGTTTCGTAACTGAATGCGCAGCTTATCCATGTCTGCGGCTTTCTGTGGTGGATAGGGGCATATGAAAAAGGGGACTTCATTGCCAAGCCCCTGCTTCTTGAGAAACCGTTCACTGCTGATAAGTTTCAGTAAATGATCAAAGCTTTCTTGAATAGAAAATGGGTTCATGTCGTAATTTACGCTAACCATGCGTTGATATCCATATCAGATACAGGAAGCACCGTAATCCAGGATGAGTTGTCTGCTGCAAGTACCTTTGTTAATTCTTCTGTAAGCAGACAGGGAATAATCATATCTTCCCGGGAGATAATTTCTGCTTCGCGCATGATTTGAAAAAGAGCTTGTCTGAGTCTTGTCCGTGTTGAGTCTCGGAGTTTTTCCAGTTCTGCATGCCACTCTGCCTTATTGTCATAGAATATTTCATAATCCTGGGCTTGAATATGAAGATCCATACGGAGAAATTTTTCCCGTACGACCTCGATCATAAAATCCCGTATGAAAGAATAGTGCTTACAGACAGCGATCCAGAGTAAATATTGCTGTTCCTGGCGTGATCCAGAAATAAGCAGTTGGATCTGGCCTTCTGTCAACAACTCCAGGCGAGAACATATTTCCCATATTCTGCGCTTAGCACTGCTCTCAGTCCGAGTCTGTAAAAGGTTCTCAGATAAAACTTGATCGCGGGTTTTCGGCCAATCACCAATTGTATCATACAATGCAGCAATCTGAAGTGATTCATTGTAAAAGAGACCACCCGTTGTAAAAGACATTTTGTAGGAATTTTTCATAGATTCTAAGGACATGCTTTTCATTATACTGGTTCAACAGGATCAAGTCATTAAGGAAAATGTTTGCTATGAAAAAGAGAGGCAAGTAAATGTAAGTTACATTTAATCTTTTTCCAATTTGTTTCAAATCGTTAATGTCTTTCGTTCTTTATCCTCGCGAAATAAGGCTAACACATTACCACTCATCTACATCATATTCTTGGTGAAAAGAAACAGAGCGGATGCTTGCGTTGCCTCGATAGAGAGCATGACCGTTCATTTTGAGAAATTTAAACCTGCCATCACTCAGCATGCTCATGATAAATGAAAACATATCTACAGGGATAAATGCATGCCCATTTCTTTGTTTTCCTCGGATAGTAAGATGTCCTATGCTTTTGGGTTCGTAGTCGTCATACTTCTGTGGACTATTCAGATAGGGGATGAAGTCTCGGCTTCCATACAACGAAATGGTGATATCTTTCCCAGATATTTTTTCCGGCAATATAAAATTGCCAGAAATATTAATGCTTGAGAACTCCCAGAAAGGCCCTTCAGAGAGATGTCTGGTTATGTTGATACCAAAAGAGTATGGAGAGTCCCAACTATCTATTTCAAGAATGTATAGGTCAAATTCTTTTTCAGGCTGCCTTGCGTTTCTTCCTTTCTTTTTAGCCATAGTCTTTTCCTCACCGGATATATTAATATAAAAATTGACATTAAACTATGGCCCCCAAAACGCCTAGGAAAGCCCCTGCTTCTTCACCCACCGAATTAGACATTTGGATATGCTGAAATTTTCCGGGTAGAGATATTACACCTCACGCAACCATAGCTCCCCGTGGTCTTCTGGGCCACAATCTCGAGTCTCTCGGAGGTCGAATAATCGGTGGATTTCTATGAAAACCGCTGATAACATGCCTCAGACCGTTAAGAGCGTAGAATCTCTGCTCCGGATTATCCGCCAGATCCGGCCGGGTAATCGATTGCAGCTGGCTGTAGGCTAAACTGTCGGCAGGGATCATCAAATTGCCTCTATCAATTCCAGTCTTGATTCGTGACATCCCAACCATAAAGTTATCGGCATCATAGGCATCACGGAGGTGTATCGAGCTTGACCTCTCCCTTTCATACTCCCGGAAGTCAGCATGGAAACCAGTGAATCGTTCCCCCTGATCCACATAGAATTCGTAACAGTGAAACTGGTCGGCAAAATCAATAATCTTTGCAAATAAGGGATCGCCGGCAAAGTCCACTGATTCAAACTCAGCCAATAATACTCTCCTGCCTATTGGTGCCTGCTTTTCAAATGGCTTGGGACGTATATACTCCTGACCGACCAGGCAGACATATGCTGGGGAGCTGCCTATCGGCCAGGATACGGCGCCCCGGATGTCTGCATACCTTTTTGTGTCGACCTGGCCGTCAAAATCTTCAATGTGGAGTTTGATACTATGGTCTTTACATTTCTCAGCTTTGACTACATTTAATATTTCCATAAGATCCTCACAAGTTGGGAAACAACAGTTCCGGTTGATAAAAAGTAAGACAGAGCGCATCAGCCCGGTCAGGGCTTCGTCGCAGCATCTCACGCATAATAGGTTTCTGCATGACCTCCACCTTGCCGTTTCGCACTTCATACGTTGGAGTTGCCAGCTCCTCCAGTAAGGTATCATCAGGTGGGAGCATGGCACCGTGATCTAAACGGAGCCATTCGCGGCAGGCCCACCAGAGCTGGGAACGGAGGTTCCTGAACTCACCAAGCTCTGACTTCTCTGTGGGTGAGGAGGCTACCTTAACTGGATTGGCCCGGCAGCCGGCAATAGTCATCTGCGGGGCCACTCCTGCACCAACTCCGGTTGCGTCAACATTGCAGAAACGAATCATCCTTGATTGGTATTCCGCCGCTGCCCGGTTAGCCGTGACCACAGTGTCAACCCCGGACCACGAAACAAGGCGTTCGACATAGCCGCCATACCTGAAGCAGGCGACGTTGGCGTCTGTGCCGAACTCGCCGATGTCCAGGCCCATTATTGCCCCGGTGCTGGATGGCGGAATCTCCCCATGTTCGACAACATAACTGTCCCATCTGCTCCGTGCCCGGTCCAGCCACTCTCGACTGATAAGCTGGGTGCTTGCCTGGGCAGGATACTGGCCCAGGACCATATAACTGAAGGCTGGCTCCAGGATCTTATACCAGCCTGATGGCAGTGGCGGATATTCACGTCCTGCCTGGTCTATCGCCGTGGTGCCGACAAGAAATCCAGGAAGCTCAAAGCAGTTGCTGTCAGGCTGTTCATTAGCAACCAGCGGTCTGGTCCACTGGTTGATACGCCTCACTGTCGTTTGCCGGTCAACAGCTCCGGGTATTTTATTCTTACCGGTCAAAACGTTGGGATGATTACAGGCGGACAGTTCAACCACTTTCGCCCGGCCGTCACGTTCCAACCTATAGGCATGCCCCTGTTCCGACCTTGGGTTGAACATACAGAGCAGCCGGGCATGGCCACCGGACATGCAGCTTTCAATGCCCTTGAACACCTCATCAGGGATACCGTCCGCTTCATCACAGAGAAACAACAGGTTCGGGCTGTGCTTTCCTGAAAACCTGGCCTCCTTCTGTGATGCTGTGCCAGAGGCTGGGATAGATACTCCTGTGAGAAAAGCAATGGAGCTCTTGGCAATATGCAAGGTCTTCGCGTCACAGCCTTCAAATAGATCAGACCTCTTTTCCACTATGGATCCGATTTCACCCCAGAGCAGACGCCGCAGGTTGCCTTCCGGCGGTGCGGCACAGCTATACACCTGGCACTCAACAAAACAAAGCAGCCACCAGACAGCAAGCCGTGCGGCAATGAAGGTCTTGCCCACAGCATTTCCGGACTTGGCAATGACAACCTGGTTATCCCTGACCGCTTCCATAAGGCGTATCATGTCAGAGGTCAGTGTCTCGCCAAGAACCTCCTTGGCAAAGGCCACGGGGTTGTCTTGATACATTGAATAGTCAGTGCTGCCAGTGGAGAAACGCGCATCAATGGCAGCCGATAGCTGGTCAAAGAGTTCTCCTTTTTTCCTTTCAACAAAAACCTGCATCATGTAAACCTCAATGCCGAGCGCAGGGCTGATTTCTCATTCAGCCTGGTGATAACCCTTTTGCGAATCACCGGATCCACCTCTTCAAGCGTTTCAAGAACAGATTCCTGAAATTCAGCTGCGCCTTGCAGGGAGTAAAGGGTTTCGAAGATATCAAGCTGCAGGCGAAGCTGATTCCTTATTTCCGCCATGAGCTTAACGGACAGCTGGACATCATCCTCAGCCTGGTTCAACAGCTCATGGGCTCGGGTGTTTATTAGCTTCAACTGTTCAACAGCATCAAGCTTGCTCTCAACAGCCCGCTCAACTTTTGCCGTCGCAACCGCGTACGTTGTCCGGCCTCTGATTTTCCGCAGCCGCTTACTGACCGCAGCAGGAGTGACACTAAATTCCCGGGCTATATCCGCCTGGCTCACACCATCGTTAACCATCTTTAACATCTTGGAATCTTTAATTTTATTTCGCTGCATTACCTTTCACATGGTTCACATGGTTAACATGGTTACTATAGGGATAAATGCTCTCAAGTAGTCAACTGGTAAATCCGGCTACGGGCCTTGGCTGTGTTCTTTAACAACCCGACATGAGAATCCACATAATCAAAAATCATTTGATTCCTCAAAATTGTTATACCTGTTAATTCTTGTTTGTTATTTGCTTCCTTCATCAGCTTTTCCTCCTATTAAGATGGACAAATAATATTACGGCTATGTAATGGCTCCTTGCCCAGTTTAAGCTTCATTACGCTTTCCAGCCTTCCCATGTATCTTTTCATATCTTCCTCTGACCGTGTCGGGTCGGACATATCGCCATACAAATAAATTCTAGTGACTTGATGATCATCATCAGTCCACACATCTTTATCGCATCCCGCTATTTCCCTTATTAAGTCATCAGAAATGTCCTCCAAAAAGATAGAAACTGGATAGTCTCTGTATTCTATCCATTCTTGCGGTTGAGTGTTGAAGCCAACGGGTTTATAAAGGCGATTTAAAAACACCCATGAGCCGTCTTTTTGTTTATCCAGGCAATACGGGAAATATACTCTTGCAACATTGTTCATTTCTGCCTCCTAAAAAGATTAATTTGCTCCTCAAAAATCCAAAGGGAGCATTTCTACTTTTGCTTTTCCCCTTATCACTTCCAGTTCAAAGCAGTTAATAAGGGCCTCCTGTCATACCAAGAACTGCGAAACTTTTTGATGCTGCTGCCCATGATGGTGGAACTGGTGGAACTTTTACGTATTTCCTGTTCGTATTGTTCATTTTCTTAAATTAAAATTTTCTGTTTTTTAAAATCTGAGTAGTAAATAGGCCCTAGGTTCCACCAGTTCCACCATTTCAAAATGGCGGCTTGTCTACAAAATATTTACCGTAGTTTCCGGAGCTGTTTGCTTGATACTTCAATTCCATATCCTCAATTTGCCTGCCAATGAGCTTTTTCAGAACCCATGACAGGCTTCGTGTGCTTTTCAAAGCCTTTGGCGACATGTTTGCAATACACTCTCGCAGATGATCACGTGTTTCGCGCATGCTGTCGTTGTATTCATTTGTTATCTGGTTCAACAGCTCAGTTGCCGAAAATGGCGCGTTTTCAAATATCTCATACAGGCATCGCATGAGCCCCAGCATTGCAAGATGCTCCGTCGAGTGTTGCCGGTTGAGATTCATTGACTCCAAGATGTCAACACCGGTGGCCCAGAGCAACGGGAACCGCACCGTCCTATCCCATTGGTTAAAGCCGGAGCTTCTGAGCTCTTCCGGCTTTAACGGGCACCCAGCTTCGATATAGGCCGCTGTTATTGCTAAGCAGGCTTGAACAGCTTCTACCCGGAGATTAAGGCAATGCTGAACAATATCTGGGTGCCTGAATGTTCTCGTTTCTGGGCGGGCAACGTCAGTAGTCAAATGAATGGTCAAAAAACGCCGCACCAGATCAGCGGACAGGCTGACATTGTTGCCGGTCAGGGCCAGGACGCTGTTTGTCGGAACAGTGATTTCTTGTGATTTTCCCAGTACGCGGCCTTTGAAATGGGGGGATGTAATGACTTTGGCTAGAATTGGGTCTCGGATTTCAGAACCATCTAAAAGATTGTCGTAACAAACCATGGCAGGGGACTGCATGAGCGTCGCCAACATCTCCTTTTTCATTTCCTCGGGATTGCCGCCTAAGCTTGAAACAGGCATATCACGACCGGTTAAAATTACATGAACAATGCGGGCCAGTGTTGTTTTCCCAGATCCTTGCACATTGGCTACGATCAAAAAGCCCGGGGCCTGGTCAATTACCTTTCGGAAAATGCCGCTCAATAGAAATGCAAGCGCGGCAGTTTGATATAAATTTTCCTGCGAGGGTTCGTCCCGAAAACAAAATTCAGCGAAAAGTTTTTCAGTCAATTTCCCTGCAACACGCTTTGCATCGTCACGCGTCGTGTTTTTCGGGACACGAAAGGAACTTCCGCCAAACTGCAGCAACAATCCCGTTTCTTTATCGATTCCCTCGCTGCTGATTACTCTGCCCTCAAGAGAAATAACCGGATGCGATACCAGCCCGGAAACCCTGGGCGCAAGTGGTGAAGGATGATCAATTAATTTATTGATAATCGGCTGCGGTGTTGCTACTGGATAAGGAATAATGCTGGTCTCGGTCTCTTTGACCTTGTAGTGCAATACGCTTTGCTCAGCTCTTAAATGCAAATTGTCGCGACTGTATGGTCGAATTACCGGCACCATAGGTGGTTGCACATTATCTATCCCCACTGCTTTCCGCGCCGGGTGCTCATACGTTGAGTAGGACAGCATGCCGCCGTAGTTGAAATACGGCCATTGCCCAGGGATGGCGATGATAGCCTCCTCGGTCAATAGTGTGACGCGGTTCAGGTCGTGCGGTAAATATTCCACCAGCTTCCGATCTCCGGCAGTCTCTGCCAACCCGTGCCATTTGTTCTTTATTGCAGATTCTTCGGATCGTGCCTTGTACTCCTTGTTCAGGGATCTTTTGGTGCCAACCTTCTGGGACGCAAGATACTGAAGCACTTCGTCTTCACCAGGCGGATCTAATCCGGCATCGTGCAAAACTGGGAACCATTGACTGGCGGCAATCTTGCCCTCAGCAAGTAAATCTGACAGTTTGTGGATAACATCGCCCGGTGTTTTTGTATCAGAAGGCGGTTTCCAGCCCAACTCCTTAAAGGGAATAGCTGCCGCCATCCTTTCCGTTATCAGACCGCCGGTACTCACTTCCTGGAGCAGATCATTAAAATCTCTCTTCTTTGGACTGCCCGTGAAACATGAATCATCAGGAGAGACAATAAATGCCTGGCCGCCTTTCTTTTCAAACTTGCCGGCCAGCTCACATGATGCTTTCTGTCCTGCAAAGGACTTGTCAGAATCAACCAGGATGTAAATTGTCTCTGTTTCGGGAGGGAGCTTGATATTTTTCAGACCAGAAGCTGAAAGAGCAGCAACACCATTCATACCAGTGACCTGCATGACGGAAAGGGTGGTTTCAATGCCTTCACCTATCATCAGCTCCGTCATTGGCCTCTTACGGTAGAAATACACGCCCCGGCCCTGCATCTTCCCCAACATCTTAGCGCCGGTCTTGCTGTAATCCTCAATGTCGATAAAAAGGCGCTGCACAGCTTTAACGCTCTTGTCCGCCGGCGTTGTCGCAGCGGCAACAACCAGCTCAACCAGATCACCTGTTTTCTTGTCTATGTAAGAATTCCATTTCAAGGATGAAGGGACGGGAAAGGAGTCGTCGTCAAAGATGATTGCTCTCTTGGCAAAGTATTTTTTTACCTTTTCGTCGTCTCTTCTAGATTTTTGCCAGACAAAAGAGTCTTTTTCTTTTTTTGGTTCGCTTGTTTTTTTCGGCTTCCACTCTGGCAAGAGCCCTATGCCTCGAAGATGGCTTTTGATTTCCTTAAATCCACATCCAGCGAAACATTTCAGGATTACATCCGGTTCGCCTTTGTTGTTAGTAATGTCTCTGACAGATAATGATGGGTTATCGTCTCCATGAATAGGACATAGAGTCGACCAACCGTCACCACTCTTAAGCTCCTTCCCATGGCCTAATGTTGAAGCAATGTGAGTGGCAAGACTCATACGTCAGCCCTCCTTTGCAATGCCAGTCTGGCATATAAGTTCCAGGCCTTCTCCTTGGGCAACACTACGGCATATTGTGCTGCTGCTTTAACTTTGGCCAAGTCTTGAGGGTTCATTTCAATCCATTCCTCATAATGTGAAAAAGCGTTTCACCTCGCACAAAACTTTTCCCACCTATATGGATTGCCGGCAGGCGTTTGCGTGCAATAGCCTGGCGCACCCAACTAAGGCTCATTCTCAGTATTTGGCTGACTTCTTCAGGTGTATGAAGTGAATTCGGCTCTATGTCTTTCATCATGCCACTCTCTTCGTTTATGATTTATTTTGATACCATTAAATATTACATGACAAAATAAATCAACCATGTTCTAATAACGTGAAAATAAGACATCTTCGATAACGATACGCTAATGGAATTAATAAAAATAATTAACGAAGACCGGAGGGGGTTATGAAAAACACGTTCTCAGAATTAGAGAAATTCCTCGAATTTACATACACAGATCTGGGGAACATTGTTGGAGCCAGAAAAGAAGAGCTGATTAAATGGTTATTAGTCGGTGTGGAGTTCAACTCTGCAACTCTTTTTGAGGATACAGAGAAAAGCCTTCCCGCTATTCAACGGCAAGTGCTGAGCCTGCTGAAACGGCTTGATCAATCTATCATGCAGGCCAGAATGAAATACACTATCCGCAGGGAAAAAGGGTACTCAATCGACTCAAGCAATAGCCAAGAAATTGTATGGGCGGAGAGGGTTTCAACGTCAATGGATTGTGTCATTGGGCAAGAAGGGTGCTGGGATTTTCCCTTCAGTGATTACAAGATATCCACGAAATCTTTAATCCAAGACCAGGTAAGTCTTGCGGTTGAGTGTAGATTTTTTCAAGCAGCTGACGGGTTATCAGTTGATGCACTGAGGACTTGCCCGGAATGTAATCATTATTTCATCCATATTTCTAAAAAGCAAAAGACATACTGCTCCAATCTATGTGCGGCAAAAGCCGGATCACGACAGAAACGTGCTGATCTCAAGTCAGAAAAAGGTGAAGCATATGAATGTGAACTCAGAGAAGGGGCCAAGCGTGCCCGTAAGTCTTATGTAAAAAAAGCACAGGGAGGAAATCCAAGGATCAAGGTGAAAAGAAGACCCACGAAACACAAAACAAAAAAGGAGGATTAACGTATGGGAGTTAAAGCAAGAGAGAAACCAAAAGGTTCAGGGATCTGGTATGTCTTTATTGACCATCATGGGACACGTAAAGCGAAAAAGATTGGCAGGGATAAAGCCCTCGCC
>JACNJZ010000040.1:0-2407 GCA_014382295.1 Candidatus Desulfobia pelagia
TGGGGCGGCGCTTAGGGTAAGGGGCCGGGAAGTCAGGCAATTTGTTGGGACGGGGATGGTAAATAAAAGGCCGGATTCATAAAATGTGGGGGTGAAGTCCCCGCTTATTCCTTTTTGAAAACGGGTGACGGGGGCGGGGGGGCTAGGGGAGCTGATCCCAAAGGTGACGGGCTCCGCTATAGTATGGCGTAGTTCAAAATCAGCTGAGCCAGTGAAGGTTTTGTTGTCACCGCCGATCCAACCTGCAGGAGAAAGAGTCACATCAGTCGAAGTGGTATAAAGCAATGAGCAGTCGGCATTGGCACACGCTTTTATTGTAACACTTTCTGGCGCGCAGGTCAGGGCAGAGCCGTCATGGTGAATTTCATAGTGGTCTATGGCAGAACAGTTTGAGCTAGTTCGCGAAGTCCCATCCCAATTGTTTCCAATAAGTTGATTATTGTAAATTAAATTAATCAAAGACGGTGAGATGGTTTGGTTGTATATGATGAATTCATCAAGAGGCAGACCGAAACCCTGGGCTCCGGTTGTACCGTATCCATCGAAGGATGTACCTATATAATCAAATTGCCCATTAGACTGGAGAGTAACATTATCCTGAAAGATGCCGTTAATATAAAGTGATGTCGTGCCAGTATTTCCCACTAGCACCAAATGATGCCAGCCGTTGGCAAGTGTGCCGAAGCGGAATGTGCCGTTGCGCAATTGACTGCTTGGGGTGGCAGTATAGACACCCCAACGATAATTGCTGTTACGATCAACATATAACAGATCGTTGCCTCCTGCCATAGCACCGAGAACATGGTAGCGCTGTGATGAAACGAAAGGCATTTTGAACCAGACGCTGATACTCCAGCTTGACGTCAGAGGTATTGTAGTAGTTGGGCGGAAAGAGTGTGTGTTGGTTTGCATGTCCGCAAAACGATTGACAACCCCGGGTATCTCGGAATTAACGCCATTTTCGGCCTGGGCATTATAAACTCCTGTTTCATCTTGGGCCTCAAAACCGCTGCCTGTATACTGACATTCATCAAAACGATATTCGGCAATTGGAGCAATAGGGATATAGGAAACAGTAAGAGTATAAGATCTATTACCGTTACTTGTTGCCTGCAATCTGATTTTATATGTAATACCTGAGACAACCGGAGAGGTGATGGAATCTCCAGTGGCTAGAACAGATGAGCAATTAGAATTATAGAGTGTTGCGCTAATGCGATTTCCTGATTTGATAATTGTAACGGTACCATCGAGAGGAACAGTGAAGTAGAAAAAATCAAATTCATCACTGCCGTTTCTTCTTAACTGCCCGCTTCCTGAATAATCTAATATAAGTTCTTCTGCAGTAGAGCAGGTATTGTTGGGCTCATTATCTGCTGAACAGATATATGGCAAGGTAAACAAAAAAGTTGCTGACAAGATAATCAGAACTAAATTTGTTATGCTTTTATGTGTCCAGAATAGGTTTTTCATATTTGAATTATAGAGGTACTGAAGAAAAAGTGTCAAGATAGAAGAAAAAAAGAGGGGAGTGAATTTCATGGTTTGATATCTGTTGTTAAAGAGAGAAGCAGATCTCGAAGATTCTGGAAAGAAGATGCTTCATAGATTTGCTGCCGTATTGCGGAACTATGGGCAATTCCCTTGAAATATCGTCCTGCGTGGTTTCTGATGTCTGCCAGGCCTAATTCAACAGGACGATGAGCAGCAATTAGCTCGAGGTGCCTTTTGAGGGCTGAGAGTCTGAACTTGAGGTCCGGTTCCGGATTGTCCGGCCTGAAAATCCATGGTTTTCCCATGGCGGCGCGTCCGATCATTACCCCGTCGCATCCTGTCTCCGCCATCATTTTTCGACCTTCCGCATAGCATGTGATATCTCCGTTTCCTATAACAGGAATGGAGACAGACTGCTTCACTGCTGAAATAACCTGCCAATCGGCTTTTCCAGAAAAGCCGTCACTCCATGTTCTTCCATGTATTGCGAGGGCTGCAGCACCGTTATCTTCCGCCATTTTGGCAAATTCCGGGGCGTTAATGGTCTTATGCGTCCAGCCGGATCGTATTTTGACGGTAACAGGTTTTTTGCCGTTATCAAGAACCTGGCGAATGATCTCTGCTGCCAGTTCAGGTGTTTTCATCAGTGCCGATCCTGCTCCTTTTTTCGTGACTTTCTTTACCGGGCATCCCATGTTGATATCGATAAAATCGATTGGCATGTCGGCAAGAAAGGCTGCGGCTTCACCCATGATATCAGGCTCGCTGCCAAAAAGCTGGATGGCAATCGGCCGTTCTTCAGGGACAGTCTGCAGCATATCAATAGTTTTCTGCTGACGATAAATTAGGCCGTGGCAGCTGATCATTTCGGAATAGACAAGACCGGCGCCGTATTCTTTACACAGCAGGCGAA
>JACNJZ010000040.1:2860-15470 GCA_014382295.1 Candidatus Desulfobia pelagia
ACGATCAGCTGTCCACAGAAGAATTAGCCAGACTTAAAGAGATGCGTACCCGCTGCGCCAAGCGTATTTTGCTTTCGACATCACTCGCATCTTCAGGACACCCTGGCGGCTCTCTTTCTTCACTTGATCTTCTCTTGATTACATACGGTCTTATTTCCCATAAACCTGATAATCCTCGTTGGGATGCGCGTGACAGGGTTGTTATGAGTATCGGACATATCTCACCCGGTGTTTACAGCGTCCTGTCTGAATTTGGTTATTTCTCAGAAGAGGCGTTTCTCACTGGTTTCCGTCGTGCTGGATCAGGTTTTCCCGGGCATGTCGAAAAGATTGTTCCCGGTGTTGAGTGGGATACCGGTAATCTGGGTCAGGGGCTTTCAACCGGAGTTGGGATGGCTATGGCTATGAAACTAAAAGGTATGAAGCAGAAAGTTATCGTATTCATGGGAGACGGAGATCTGCAGAAAGGGCAGGCGGCGGAGGCCATGCGTTTTGCCCATAAATACAAATTAAATAACCTGGTGGTTATTATTGACCGGAATCACCTGCAGATTTGTGGCTCAACTGACGAAATTATGCCGAGTGATCTTGATGCCCTGTTCGGCAGCTCAGGATGGAACATCGAGCACCTTGATGATGGCCATGATTACAATAAAATTTTTTCAACCATGACAAAAGTTTTTTCAGGTCAGGTAGCTGATTCAGAGTTTCCTACAGTGATTAATGCCCGCACAATTATGGGTAAGGGTATTTCTTTTATGGAAAATCTTGCCAAGTATCATGGTTCCCCATTGAAACCCGCGCAGTTAGCTGAAGCTTTTGTCGAACTTGGTGTGGATAATGATTTTGATACATGGCTGGACGCGCGGAAAGCACCTGTGTCAACAGCGACACGTCTGGAAAACAAAGTATCTTACCCCGATATGGATCCCGGAACACCAGTAACTTATGATGCCAATACCGTAACCGACTGCCGGTCTGCATATGGAACAGCTTTACAGAATCTTGCTGAAGCCAATAATCATCCTGGCAGCAGTCCGAAAATTGTTGGAATTTCCTGTGATCTTGAAGGATCAGTGAAGATGGGAGGATTTCGCAAGCACATGCCTGAAGCATTTCTCGAATGCGGTATTCAGGAGCATCACGCAGCAACCATGGCAGGGGCCATAAGTAGAGAAAATATGGCAGCATTCTTCAGCACCTTTGGCGTGTTTGCTGTTTCTGAAGCATATAACCAGAACAGAATTAATGATATTAACCACACCAACAGCAAGGTTGTCGCTACCCATCTGGGTCTTGATGTCGGCGAAGATGGCCCGACACACCAGGGGATTGACTATATAGGTCTCACCCGAAATTATTTTGCATTCTCAACATTCCTGCCTGCTGACCCTAATCAGACCGATAGGGTTATCCGCCATATTGCCGTTACCCCTGGAAATCATTTTGTTGGTATGGGACGGTCGACAATGCCCCCAGTGCTTGCAGAAGATGGAAGCCCCTATTTCGGAGGTGATTACCAGTTTGTTCCTGGAAAAGGTGACTGGGTAAGAAAAGGTGATGCCGGAACCATTATAACCTATGGAGCTCTTTCGGATAATGTAATGAAGGCCTGGAAACTGTTGAAAGATGAAGGTGTGTCCGTTGGCATTCTTATGATGGCCTCCATTATCCCTGCAGATAGAGACGCTATTAAGGAAGCTGCCGCAAAAGGTCCGATTCTTACTGTCGAAGATCATCACGTCGATACAGGAATTGGCAGCATTGTGGGTATGGTTATTGCAGAAGAGGGAATAGTGACACCATTTAAAAGATTAGGGGTTACTCAATATGGATCTTCCGGTAAACCTGCCGACCTGTATGCAGAGCAGGGGATGGATCCTGCCGGGATCGTTGATGTCTTCAAGCAGTTGCTATAACGTGATGGTATTGTAAAAGTCCGGTACTGTTGTCTGTTTTGGAAAGAGTTACTTTGCTGCAACTAATTTATTTCCTATCAACAGAATTTTGTGATAACCTTTAATATATGACGTCCTTTTAATATTTTTTTAAATACGTTAACATATCGTTTTCACTGTTTATTCTGGAGGAAGTATGAAGTTTTTTAATGTTAAGCAGGCCAGTTGTTTATTGCTTGCGCTCTCAATGTCTGGCTGTGCTGTATCACATTTGCACCCACCGCCACCTGTTGAAAAATTCAGCTCTGATCTTATGATCAGCAGACTCAATCAGGGCGGCTATCTGCAGAAAACAGATAACCTGATGGTTGTTATGGATGCCCTGGGCACCTCGTATGACGGTAATAACAGGGATATGTATCAGATGGTTCCCAAGATTGAATTTGGGCAGGAAATTCTCACCAAAATGTCAGATACTATCCCGCCTGTAACCCATACCAGGGCCTTGCGTGTTTTTGGCTCGGAAGCAGAATCTTTCAAAGAGGATTACTCTTTAAGTTTCGGTTTGCTGGATATTCCGCCTCAGTCCATTCCTGGGATCATTGCTACCAAAACTCTCCCTGAAAGCAGTATCAGTCCTCTGGCCTTGACACTTGATAATGCGCTCTTTGAATTGAAAGAAATTGATGGCGCTACTTCACTTGTGGTAATGAGTGACGGGCTCAATGTAGACAGAAATGCCATGCTGGCCGCCAAGCGTTTGAAAAGGAAATATGGAGACAGCCTCTGTATTTATACAATCCTTCTCGGCGATAGTCCGGAGGGCGCTTCTCATCTTGATTCATTAGCGGAACTCGGTAAATGTGGTTTTGATACCAGGGCTGACGATATAAATAATCAGACCGCCATGACCGATTTCGTTGAGCAGGTGTTTTTTGCTAAAATTGCTTCTGTCGCTATAGCGCCTCCTGCTGCTTTGGAACATCTTCCTAAATTACTTCCCCAGGATAAGACAGTCAGTATAGAACTGAATGTGGAGTTTGATTTTGATAAAGCAGCTATCAAGCCTCAATTTCATAATGAGATTAAAAAGGTTGCCGATTTTATGAAAAGGTATCCCTTCACGAATACAATGCTTGAAGGGCATACTGATTCCAAAGGAACCCATGCCTATAACGATAAGCTTTCTCTGAGCAGAGTTACAAGTGTACGTCAATATCTTATAGATAAATTTGGTGTTGACGCTGGAAGGTTAAGTGTCCGCGGAGCCGGGGAGAGAGAACCTGTAGCCTCTAATGATACCGCAGAAGGACGACAGCGTAACCGTAGGGTTGTTGCAGTGATAAAGGCTGTGATGAAGGAGTTTAGGGCGGAATAAAATGAAAGTTTTAAGTTAATTGATGTTACTGATTGGATTTTTCTGATTCAAACCAGCGCGGTCGATGGTCTTTTCTTATGAGGGACATCAAAAGGGGTATGATTTTAAATCATGCCCCTTCTTTTTTGGGAATGAGCAGGTAGCTCAGTTCAATGTATATTTCTTCAGCAAGCTCTTCGGCGATTTCCCTGAGAGCCAGTTCTTTATTGTCGTTTGTTCCCACGGCAGATGTTCCCACCATGAAAGACTGCAGTTTGGTGAAATTTTTCTTTTTAAGCTTTACTGTGTTGTTTTCCTTTTCTTCCAAAGTGTATGAAAACTGCACTTTTGCCCTGAGTTCAATAGCTCGGTCGTAGGTTCCGTATGAGAGACCGGGGTAATCAACAGAATGAATGATTCCCGAAAGAATATGATCTGCGTCCTGTCTGTCGCGGACAAGAACAAAGCTTTTTGATTTCTTCAGCCAGTGGACAAGAGACTGCTGTATGACATTCTGATACCCCATCTGGTTTGCATTATCTTTCCACATCTCCAGATAGAGAGGTACTCTTTCATCTGTGCCGTCAGCATCAGAAACAGCATAAGGATTCGTATAACCACATCCGGTAAACAGAATGGCTGTCAAGATCAGGGTTGTGAATAGTTTCATATAAAGTGACCCCAGGTACCTTAAAAAATTAAACAACAATATTAACAAGTTTGTTTTTTACTACAATGACTTTTCTGATGGTTTTTCCCTCAAGGAATTTCTGAATCTTCTCATCTGCCATTGCTTTTTCTTTAACAACGTCTTCTGTCATGCCTGGTGTCACCTGGAGGCGGCTTCTGAGTTTGCCGTTAACTTGAACGACAAGCGTTATTTCATCTTCCTTGGCAGCTTCAGGGTCAAAGGTCGGCCATGGTGTTTCAGCAAGAGGAACCTTGTGGTTTGTCCGCTGCCATAACTCCTCACAGAAATGAGGAACCATGGGGGATAAAAGCATAAGAATAGCCTCTATCGCCTCTCTGATTAATGCAGGTTGCGGTAGAATTTTAGCATTTTCTCCAGTCAGTGAATAGAGGGTGTTGGTCAGTTCCATTACTGCACTTATTGCAGTATTAAAATGGAATTTAGGATCAATATCACTGGTGACTTTTCTGATGGTCTGATGGGTCTTGCGGTGCAGTTCCCGGCTGCTGTCTGAGATATCCTGGGGAATCGCTGCATCACTGTCTTGAAGCATTTTAAGATTGTCTGAGACAAAGCGATGGATCCGGTTGAGAAAGCGATACGCCCCTTCCACACCTTTATCACTCCAGTCAAGATCTCTTTCCGGCGGGGCGGCAAAGAGGCTGAATAGACGAACAGTATCAGCACCATATTTTTCAATAAGTATATTGGGGTCGACAACATTTCCCTTGGATTTTGACATCTTGGTTCCATCTTTGATAACCATTCCCTGGGTAAGCAGATTGGTGAATGGTTCGTCGATAGTCAGGTAACCAAGGTCACGCATTATTTTGGTGAAAAAACGGGCGTAAAGCAAATGGAGTATTGCATGCTCAACTCCTCCAATATACTGGTCAACGGGCAGCCAGTAATTGACGGCATCGGCATCAAGGGGACCATCTACGAAATCAGGGCAAGCATATCGTGCATAATACCAGGATGATTCAACAAAGGTATCCATTGTGTCAGTTTCGCGGCGTGCATCACCGCCACAGGATGGGCAGGTTATTTTGAAGAAGGCCTCCAGATCATGGAGGGGAGATTTTCCCGATTTGTCGGGCACAACATCTTTTGGCAGCACTATGGGAAGATCAGACTCAGGAACTGGCAGTACACCGCATGAGGAGCAGTGAATCATTGGAATAGGTGTTCCCCAGTAACGTTGCCTGGAAATTCCCCAGTCTCTGAGGCGATAGGTTGTTTCCTGGCGGCCAAAGTCTTTATCAGCGGCATATTGTGTAATAGCTGTTTTACCCGCTGCTGATTGAAGATCAGTAAACTCTCCGGAATTAACAAGGATGCCGTCACCTTCGTGGGCTTCTGTCATGGTGTCCGGTGACAGTATGTCTCCATCGGGCTGAACAACCACTTTGATCGGGATATCATATTTCTTTGCAAATTCGTAGTCACGCTGGTCGTGTGCAGGTACTGCCATAACTGCTCCGGTGCCGTATTCCATCAGGACAAAGTTAGCCACATAAATGGGTATCCTGTCCCCTGTATAGGGATTGACGGCATAGGCTCCGGTGAAAACTCCTTCTTTTTCCACCTCATCTTCTGGTTTCTGGCGCTGCTTGAGAAGTCTTGTTTTTTCAGCAAAGGCAGTTACTTCGTCTTTGGCTGAATAGTTTTTTATAAGTGATGGAATAAGCGGATGCTCAGGGGCAATGGACATAAAGGTTGCCCCGAAAATGGTATCCGGCCTGGTGGTGAAAATGGTGAGTTTTTCATCGAGTCCCTCAATGTCAAAAGAGATCCGGGCACCGATGCTTTTACCAATCCAGTTGCGCTGCATGGTAAGAACCTTTTCAGGCCAACCTGTTAACGTATCACAGTCTCTGAGGAGTTCTTCTGCATAATTGGTAATTTTGAAAAACCAGCCGTTCATTTCCCTTGGGGTTACAGTGCTGTCACATCGCCAGCAGCAGCCGTCAATGACCTGCTCATTGGCGAGCACCGTCTGGCAGGGTTGACACCAGTTGACGGTGGTAACTTTGGGGTAAACCAGGCCTTTTTCGTATAATTTGATAAAGTAAAGCTGCTCCCAGCGATAATAGCTGGAGTCACAGGTGGCAATCTCACGGTCCCAGTCATAACTGAACCCCATAGATTTGAGCTGTTGCCTCATGTAATCAATATTTTCGTAGGTCCATTTTGCCGGGTGGGTATCATGTTTTATGGCAGCATTTTCGGCAGGAAGACCAAAGGCATCCCATCCCATGGGATGAAGAACATTAAAACCCTTCATCCTTTTATATCTGGCAACAACGTCTCCAATTGTGTAGTTGCGGACGTGACCCATATGAATACGTCCGGATGGGTACGGGAACATTTCAAGAAGATAGTATTTTTCCTGCTCAGTATTAACTGAAACTTGAAATGTCTTTTCCTTATCCCATATTTCCTGCCATTTTTTCTCAATGGCGCTGAAGTCGTATTGTGTTGTTTCCATGAATAATATGAAGTGAAATGTGATTAATCCCTATGCGGTCGCGTGTGCAGAGGGCGTATAGGAAAGATTTTCGAAAGTGGTGTATTTCCCTATAAAGGCAAGTTCGACAGTACCGGTGGGGCCGTTACGCTGTTTCCCAATGATAAGCTCGGCAATGCCTTTTTTTGGGTTATCTTCTGATTTATTATAGACTTCGTCACGATAGATAAAACAGATGACATCAGCATCCTGCTCTATGGCTCCTGATTCCCTTAGGTCCGAAAGCTGCGGCCGTTTGTCAGTACGGCTTTCCAGTCCCCTGTTCAGCTGGGAAAGGGCGATAACCGGAATTGAAAGTTCTTTGGCCATTGCTTTCAATGAACGGGATATTTCACTGATCTCCTGTTCCCGGCTTTCTGCTTTTCCCCTCATGAGCTGCATATAATCAACAACAACCAGGCCGATGTCATATTCGGCTTTGAGTCGCCGTGTCTTTGCCCTCATTTCAAGAACAGAAAGGGCGGCGGTGTCATCTATAAAGATTGCAGCGTCCGAAAGTTCTCCGGCAGCCCTGGTGAGTTTAGGCCAGTCGTGATCTTTGATGAAACCGGTTCGGAGATCATGTGAATCAACACGACTCTGAGAGCACAGCAGGCGAAGGCCGAGCTGTGTTTTTGACATCTCCAGACTGAAAACTGCAACAGCAGTCTTGTGCTGGAGCGCGGTGTTTTGAACAATGTTCATTGCGAGGGCGGTTTTTCCCATACTGGGGCGGCCAGCAATGATAATAAGGTCTGCCGGCTGAAGGCCTGCTGTCATTTTATCAAACTGCTCAAAGCAGGTAGGGACACCGGTAATAAGTTCCTTGCGTTCGGCCAGAACAGTGATTCTTTCAAAGGCGTCGGTAATGATTCTGTTAAGAGGTTCAAAATTCTTGCCGCTCTGGTCCCTGGAAATCTGGAAAACAGTCTGTTCAACTTCATCCAGCAGCTGTTCAATATCATCCTGCTCATCATAACAGCGTCCGGCGATATCTGAGGTGGTGTTGATGAGTTGTCTTAATATGGATTTTTCGCGAACAATTTTCGCGTAGTAAATGATATTGGATGCCAATGGTACAAGATCAGTCAGATTGGCAAGGAATGCTGCACCGCCAGCCTTTTCAAGAGTGTTTTCTTTTTTGAGGTAATTGCTGACAGTTATAAGGTCAAGGGGCTCGTTTTTGTCGAAAAGAGCAATCATTGCTCTATAAATGAGCTTATGGGAAGCAAAGTAAAAATCTTCGCTTTTGAGCAAATCGAGGATCCGGGCGAGAATGCCTTCCTTCTGCAGGGCGGAACCTAAGACACTCTGTTCAGCCTCTTTACTGTGGGGAGGAATGCGGTGTGATTGTACTATGGGGTTGCTTGCTTCCATGGGTTTTTGCTCGTAGTACGCTTGCTGTAGTACGCTTGCGCTGTTGTTATAAGTTACACTTTTAACTACAGCCGCATTGTAAACTACAGCGAAGCGATCTACAAACAATAAACCACAACAAGGCGTTCAGAATATTATTCTTCGTCTCTGAGTGGGACAATCTCGACTTTGATATCAGAGGTCATCTGGAAACCGGTCTTGCAGGAAACAATGGTTTGGCCCAGAGACTTGATGGTGTCATCGAGAAGAATTTTTCTTTTATCGATTTCTACGCCAAGCTCTTTGAGTTTTTCGGCGATATCGGCAGATGTAACGGAACCGTATAATTTGTCACCTTCACCAACGCGCTGGGCAATGGTAACAGTAAGGCCGGCAATTTTTTTGTCGAGAGATTCTGATTCCTGGCGCTGTTTTTCTTTACGGTCGTTAATTACAGCGAGATTCTGTTCTCTGGCGGTCAAATTTGCCTTAGTGGCAATAACGGCTTTCCCTTGGGGGATAAGGTAGTTACGGCCATACCCTGGTTTTACTTTTACGATATCACCTTCTTCACCTAATGTGTCTATCGTTTCACTTAATATCAATTCCATGATAATGTCCTCTTCACGTTTTAGTAATATAAAAACGGGATAGTCTATTTATGTTGTTTCCTGATGTTTCTTTCTAAAATTAATCCAGACATCCAGCAGACCGATTATGGCTAAAAATAACATGCCATATGCCTGGACACATACCATTACATATATAAATATTCGAAATGGCCTGGGAACTGACCATTTTCCAAGGAGAAAAGCAAGTACCGCTATACCTTGAAAAAAATACAATGTTCCCGAAACCAGAAGCACATTCAGCCCTATTCGGCTGAGAAGCTGGACTGGGAGCATCAGGCTGACGCCTGATGCAATCACTATCCAGACAAGCTGTTCAGGGAGCTGCCATTGCCCGTATGCAGACCAGGGACATAATTCCTGGTAGCCTTGTCTTTTCAGCAGCCAGAGTCCGGCGATTATATTCAGCCATACAGTTATAGCTACAGTTATCAGCAGTAACGCAGGGAAAATAGCAGGAATGATCTGGCGAATTTGTTCTATAGCCTGTTGCAGCTGATAGGCTGTTTCGTCCGATATTTCTGCTGACTGCTGATATATTTTAGTGCTTGAGGCAATGACTTCATCTATTACAGATAATGTTTCGCTGTAAGGATTAGTCTGGGAAAAGATTCCAATGAGTACTACGCTGGATATCCATGTTACAGCAAGTACTACCGACGCATTCAGGCCGGCATGATTTACTGAAAGTCTTTCCCGGGAGGCCTTTGCCAGGACATATCCCACAGGGAGTAGTGTGCAGGAGAGTAAAAAGTCAGGCATTCTGCCTGACAGGAGTGAAATGGCTCCTGCGGATAATACTCCTGTGATTATATATGTATTTCCTTTCTGCCAGTCAGTCGTTAACAGAAAGTAAAAAACAGGCAACGGTATAAGTATTCGAAACCAGCCCAGTTGCCCAAATAAGACAGGAAGAATAAAAACTGCGGAAATTATGCTGATTCGGAACAGGTCTGTGCCAGAATAATTACCGACAGCTTTTCTTCCAGTCATGTGTCACCGAGTGTCAACTAATAAGGTCCTATATAAGGTCCGGCATAAGGCAGCAGGGCAATCTGACGGGCCCTTTTTATGGCATCAGTTAACTGGCGCTGGTGTTTGGCGCATGTTCCGTAAATTCGGCGAGGTATGATTTTACCTCGTTCTGTCAGGGAACCTTTTAAAACGCGTACATCTTTATAATCAATAACCATGTCCTGATCGACACAGAAACGGCAGACCTTGCGGCGGTGAAATATTTTTTTCTTTTTCATGATTTTGTCATCCTGTTTTTTCTTAGATTAGTCTTCAGAATCATTATCTGAGTCATTATCATCGTCTCTTCTTTTCTGGGCTCTAGCTTCAGCGGCTTTGGCTTTAGCATCTGCCTGTGCCTGAATTGCAGCAGGATCGAAGACATCATCGAGTTTGACAGTCATGAATTTTAAAATGCGATCATCGATTTTAAATTGTCTTTCCATTTCAGTAACAGCGGCAGGGGTGGCTCCAAAGTCCATATAGACATAGTAGCCTTGCTGTTCTTTCTTAATAGGATAAGCAAGGGTCTTGAGTCCCCACTTGTCAGTGTTAAGAATAGTGCCGCCATCACCTTCGATAATGGAAATTGATCGCTGGTTAATGGCTCCGATTTCTTCATCGCCGAGTGCCGGCTTGATGATAGAAATTGTTTCGTACCTTCGCATGAAATCCTCCTTATGGACATTAAAGGCCCTCGTAACGTTGACTCTACTTTATGAGAGAGCAAGGAGAAACGAGTAAAATAAAAAAATTAAGACGAATTTGATACCATGTCAGTTGTGAAACTGTCAAATGTTTTCTTGGAATTGCTTCCAGTATTGCTCTTGGGTCCGGCTGTCTGTTTCGCTTACTTTTTTTCCTGTTTCTTTCTGAATCAGTTTTTCCATAGCAAGGTATTTATTAACGAACAGGGTTGTATTGTCATGGAGAGTATCTTCGTAGTAGATTTCAAAAAGCCGGCCGAGTTCAACCATCATAAAAAGGGTTTCCCCTATCAGGCGACTGACTTCCGACGAATTTTCCTCTGCAACAGCAGTGGTAAGAACATTAATTTTTTGTGAAATGCCAGACATGATAGTGGAATTGTCATGTAACTGGAAACCGCTTGCCGCTGCCCGGTGAATCACACGCTGGGCCCTGAGTAAGGCTGGTAGGGATTTAGGGACATCAAGACTGCCGGCAGATTCTTTTTTTTCACCTGCTTTAATGTCTAGCCAGTTTCTTTTCAATTCCTCGTCTGATGAGAAAATTGTATCTTCAAAAACATGGGGGTGGCGACGAATCATTTTGTCAATTATTACCTGTAAAGAATCAGAAGCGCTGAAAATTCCATTTTCCTTGTACATCTGACATATAAGGCTGAGTTGGAAAAAGAGGTCGCCTAGCTCTTCTTTTACATGTTCAGGATTGTCATTATCAATGGCTTCGGCGAGTTCGTGACTTTCTTCAAGCAGGTAAGGCTTCATGCTCTTGGGCGTTTGTTTTTTGTCCCAGGGACAGCCATCAGGAGATCGAAGTTTTGACACTATTTCAAGAAGTTCTTTGAATTTTTCAGGAGCATTATTGTTGTTCATGGTGTATGCTAGAAGGAAAGTTTTTTAGATCTTTTTTTTGTCGCTTTGTGTGTGAGGCACAAAAAATATAAAAAATCCTATTCTTTGCTATGGACAAATGGGATTTTATACTTATTTTATATTTTACTAGGAGATTAAAAAGTTAGGCGGTTGCATTGTTCGGTTGCTTTTTGGTATAAACGCTTTGCTTGATGACTTTATGCAGGGATTTAATTACTTAATTAATTACCGAGATTGTAACACGTTTAACCTGGAGTTGCTAGTAGGCTTTTGTTAGACTAGTGTAAACGGCAGACAGTATTTTAAGGTGAAATTGGTTAATCTGTCTGTTTTTATGCACCATAAAAAGTTCGGGAACCTGAAGTCGTTTTCCCGGGCGCAGAGAGAGAGATTGCTATGAGTACAAAAAAAGAAAGAATTTTGCAGGGAAAGCATAAGGATATCTCCAGAATTGATCAGGAGTCCAAGCGCACCCATGGATGGTATGTTCGTGTCCGTTATTTTGGCACAACCCATTCGAAATTCTTCTCTGATGGTAAATGCGGCGGAAAATATTCAAGTCTTCTTGCTGCCATTGCCTGGCGTGATGAGGTTGAGGGTCGCATTGGTAAACAAAGAACTGACAGACATATAGTGACAGTCAGCAATACTCAGACTGGTGTTGTCGGGGTCAGGCTCAATGATATCCTGAATCGTTATGAAGTCAGTTGGGTAAAACCGGACGGTAAACAGGGGAAAACCTCTGTGTCGATTCGGAGGCATGGCCGAAAAGCGGCATTTGCAAAAGCATGTGATATCCGAAAAGAAAAAGAAGCTGAAAGATTAGCCTCTTAACAGTACTTTTAAGAAGATTTTTGATAAGTGGTGATAGGCCCCTGTGGCGGCTATTACCACTTGTCAGCCTATAAGATTTAATATCCCCTCAGGTTGAGAAATGAGCTTTTTTGCTCCGCTCTCCAGAAGTTCGTTCTCTGTACGAAATCCCCAGAGTGCTCCGATTGCATAAATTCCCGCGCTGTTTGCTGTTTTCATGTCAATACCTGAGTCTCCCAGGAAAAGAAAATTTTCAGCAGGTATCTTCATTTTTTCGATAATTCTAAGAGCTCCGGCAGGGTCAGGTTTTCTCGGTATATCAGTGACAGCTCCTGCTATTTCATCAAAATGCCATTTGGGGAAATAGTGTGACACTGTCATTTCTGTAAAACGATGGGGTTTGTTTGATAAGACCGCCAGTTTAATCTGTCGGCGAACCAATTCAGACAGCATTGTTTCTATTCCATCATAGGGCACTGTCCGGTCCTTCCAATGGCAGTCATACTCTTTCCGCATTGCGGCAACACAATCGCTTACAGATTTATCATCTCTTGCTTTCAAGGGAAGAACCCGATATACCAGCTTTTCAATGCCTTCTCCGACAAAATATTTATACGCTTCTGTTTGATGGGTGGGGTAACCAAGTCTGTCAAGCACCCTGTTCATGGATTCGGCAAGGTCATCAAGGGTGTTGAGTAGGGTTCCGTCAAGATCGAAAATTATTGCTTGTACTGGCGGCATATTTATGATGTGTTGGTGGTCTTTC
>JACNJZ010000040.1:15587-27887 GCA_014382295.1 Candidatus Desulfobia pelagia
TTAAATTAATTTTCTACTTGACTCCAAATTTTATTGGAACTATAGAACTGAGGATGTATTCATTTTGTTTGAGAGTAGGGGGTCTCTAGAAGTAGAAATCTTGACTCTCAATGTAACCCAGCTTTGTATTGAAGTATAGAATAAATTTAATAAATTAGTTCAAAGGAGGATGTAGGTATGTCAATTTGTGTTGTAGGTCATTCTAACCCTGATACCGATTCTGTCACCGCTGCTATCGCTTTTGCCCATCTGCTTAAAGCCCAGGGACAGGATGCTGTTGCCTGTATGCAGATAAACGCTGATAAACTCAATCCTGAGAGTAAGACTGTTCTTGAGAAATTTGGTCTTGCTGCTCCCCAGGAACTTATGGATGTAGCAGGGAAAAAGGTTGCTCTTGTTGATTTTAGTGATATTGGTCAGGCACCGGCTAATATTGGTGATGCTGAAGTTGTAGCAATTGTAGATCATCATAAAATTGGTGATATCACTACCAACAATCCTATTCTTTTTAATGCCCAGCCTGTTGGATGCACCGGCACCGTTCTTAATCAGATGTATAAAATAAACAACGTTGCCATTCCAAAAGACATCGCTGGCGGAATGCTTGCCGCTATTCTTAGTGATACTGTAAACTTCAAATCACCTACCTGCACCGATGCTGACAAGGCCGCTGTTGCTGAGCTGAAAGTTGTCGCTGGTGTTGAAGACACAGATGGTCTTTTCATGGATATGCTGAAGGCTAAATCTGCAGTTGCTGGAGTCCCTATGAAGGACCTGGTATTCCGTGACTATAAAGACTTTGACATGAAAGGCAATAAAATCGGTGTTGGGCAGCTCGAGCTTGCTACACTTGATCAAGTTGCTGATATTCGTGATGATCTTTACAAAATGCTTCAGGAAGTGAAAGCAGAAGGCCGTCACTCTGTACTGCTTATGCTTACCGATGTTGTTAAGGAAGGCACTGATCTGATGGTAGTTTCTGATGATGCTTCTATCATTGAAGGCGCTTTTGGTGCCAAACTTGATGGAGTCAGCATGTGGATTGATGGCATGATGAGCCGTAAAAAACAGACTGTTCCTAATCTGCAGAAAGCTTTCGGATGCTAATGTAAGTTGATAGCTCTAAGCATTTAGCTGTAAGAAATAAAAAAAGCCATGGATGGGTAAAACCTCCATGGCTTTTTTTTATCCGAAAGTTTCTTCAAGAAGAGGCTTAGGGTTTTTTTCTCTGAGCCTCTGAGGGCTCTGTGAGAGATTTTCTATGGCTTCTTATCATTGTTATTTATCAGTAATTAATGTACCAGCTGGCGGTCTCTTTTGAAGTCGAAGTCATCGTCATGTTCTTCAGTATGACATTGAAGACACACGGTCACAGGTGGAGAGAGAAGGTTTGACTGTTCAGGGGTGGCAGCATGGTCCTGGCCGGGTCCATGGCATGATTCGCAGCCGACTTTGAGGAGGTCTTCCGGCAGGGACAGTGCCATGTGGCCTTTATTTACTTCTATTCCTGTTACATGACAGGGGAGGCAGTCAACATTAAACTGCTGTGATTTGGCAACAAGTGTTTTATGTGCTTTAGCATGCCGGGTGGACTGCCAGTTGTCATATTGTTCAATATGACACTCTTTACAGGATTGGGATCCGGTATAGCCGGCAAGTTTTTTATTGGCTCTTCTTTTTTTCCCTAGTGAATTTACTTCTATTTTAGCTTGATCAACAATAGTGGCGACTTCTGCTTGATCCGGGAATTCTTTTTGTATCGGAATGAAAACATTCTGGTAGGTAGACTGTTTTTCAGTTGGCGTTTCGTTTCTTTTTTCCAAGGCAATTTCCTGTCGAAGCAAGGATTCTTTCTTTTCAATGTTCCTGAAGGCCTGAATATTTTCAGGTTTATCTTTGTAGATCATTTCAGGGTTCCCTTTTGAGCGTATCCTTTTTATTTGCCAGTTCAATCGATCAAGCTCATTCTGTTTCTTCAGCAATAACGGATTCCCTTCTCTTTGCCATGTTTTGGATGGATGCCAGTGTATATCCATCATGCCGAGATGTTTTCCCTGTTTTTCTGTCTGGAAGATAAGAGTATTGTTGACCAGGAAAGGGTTCATGTTACTGGTGGTTATACCGGACTGAATAACAAGGTGAATAGAGTTGAACTGTTTGCTCAGCATCTGATTTTCACTGTGGGGCAGGTTTGACAGAAGGAGAATAATGTCGCACTGATTTTCAAGAGAAGAAAGAAGGGGGGGCAAAATCTTTTGCCAGGATACAATTTCAACCTCCTGATCTTCTTCAATAGGAGAGTCCCCGGTGTGTCCTGTGAGGCCGATAATGCCTATATTCATGTTTTGCTTTTGCAGGATCAGGTAGGGTGTGAAAATAGGTTCTTGAGTATTTCTATCAACCAGGTTGGCACTGAGCCATGGAAATGAGGAGCGAGTTGCCTGTTCTTTTAAAAAAGAGAGGCCTCCTGCAAGATCCTGACGGGCAATGCCGACAGCTTCATAGCCAATTTTCGAGTATGATTCTACAATTGCTGCGGCAGTAATTTTTGCCTGTTCAACTTCCAGTCCGGAAGAGAGGCGGTTCTTTGCAAAGAGCAGAGCCCCGGCATCGATCAACAGCTTGGAGGAAGGGGAGTCGTATACTGTCTCTAATTTGAAAGCTTTTTTGGGCAGACCGCCCAACTGGGTAGTTTTTCAGCCGCAGGGTTCTGTTTCGCCCCTTACATCGTTGGAATAGAGAAGGGTGAATGGTTTTTCTTCAACTGATGCCCCGGAGAATGATGCCGGGAACAGTAGGCAGAAGGTGAAAAAAAGAGTGACGAATAATTTCATGTTTACTGCTTCTCCTGTTTTCGGTTGCGCTGGGCAAGTATTTGACGCCATTTTGTCAGTCTGTCTTTAATTATGGATTCGTAGCCCCTGTTTGTTGGTTCATAATAAAGGGAGCCTGTTAACTGGTCGGGGAGGTGCTCTTGATCAACTAAAGCGCTACTGTCATTATGAGCATACTGATAGTTTTTGCCGTAACCAAGGTTTTTCATAAGTTTTGTTGGTGCATTTCGGATATGCATCGGCACTGGCAGGCTGCCGCTTCTTTTGATTTCCTCTATTACTTTATTATATCCTGTATAGATGGCATTGCTTTTGGGCGCGGTTGCAAGATATGCCGCAGCCTGTGCCAGGGCAAGGTCGCCTTCTGGTGACCCCAGGATAGTAAAAGACTCTCTGGCATTAAGTGCCACGGTGAGTGCCTGGGGTTCGGCATTGCCAATGTCTTCTGATGCGAAACGAATAAGGCGCCGGGCGATGTAGAGAGGATCTTCCCCTGACTGCAGCATGCGTCCTAGCCAGTACAGAGCCCCGTCGGGGTCACTGTCCCTGAGGCTTTTGTGCAGGGCGGATATAAGATTGTAGTGTTCTTCTCCCCCTGCATCATAGCGCAGGGTCTTTCGCTGCAGGGCTTCTTCAACATCAGTCATGGATATAGACATCTGTTCCTGCTCTTTTGTTTCAGATAAGGAGAAGGCAATTTCAAGGCTGTTAAGCAATCTTCTGGCATCACCATCGGCCATGGCAACAATGTATTCCGCTGCGGCTTCAGTAATTGTATAGTGTTCCCCTTCAATAGCATGTTCAGGGTTATCTATGGCTCTGCGGAGAATGGTATGGAGATTATCTGAGGTCAGCGGGTTGAGGGTGATGACACGGCATCTGGAGAGCAGAGGGGCAACAACATGAAAAGACGGGTTTTCTGTAGTGGCACCAATAAGCGTGAGCAGACCGCTTTCCACATGGGGAAGAAAAGCATCCTGCTGGCTTTTATTAAAACGATGGATTTCATCGACGAAAAGAATTGTTTTTGAGCCGTGTGCACTGTTTTCCCGGGCTTCTTCAACAATTTGCCTTATTTCCTTTACTCCACCGAGAACAGCAGAGAAAAAAATAAAACAGGCATTTGTTGATTGCGCCAGTATGCGGGCGAGAGTGGTCTTTCCAGTGCCTGGTGGTCCCCACAAAAGAAGGGAAGGGAGATAATTGCCCTGCTGGAGTTGTCGAAGTATTTTTCCGGGGCCCAGCAGGTGCTCCTGGCCGACAAAATCCTCTATTTTTTCCGGCCGCATTTTTTCGGCAAGAGGTCTGGTATCCTGGGCAGAGGTATTCATTTTATGAAAGGATTCCATGTGGCCGTTTTTTATGAGGCAAGCTGAATGAGCCTGTCGGCAAGTCTTTCTGAAGAAAAAATAAGGGACTCAACATCGAGATGGTCAAGGACCCTGGCATCAAAAAGGATTTTCACCTTTGCTTCAAAACCATCTTCCGGCTCTTCGTCCCAGAATAATAACTGCTGAGGCACCATGGGTAATACCGGGATGATTGATGCGGATGTTGTGGAACTCCCGGTAACTGTTTGACCGTGAAGCATTGAGCAGTATTTCTGTATTTCTTCCGGTGGACGGCCGGCGAAAAGCTGGGCCAGTCTTTTTTCGCAATAGGTTGCAAGGGTTTTTACTTTGGAAATGGTGTTGGGAAGGCTTTCCAGACCGACCCAATCGCCGGTCGGACTGGTATGAGCGGCAGAGTGAACGTAATTATACAAGAGTATCTGATCCCTCGGATCTTCCGGCTCCTGACCATTAAGAAGAAGTTGTGTTTTGCTCAGAAGAACCTCCTGAGCAAGATATGAAAATGTCAGAGTATTGTCAGTTTCTGGAGAGAGAGTAGCACCAAGACGGGGAGCAATTTCCTTGAAATGAAGAGACTGTATTTTACTCTTCAAGAAACGAATAAGTTCGAGATCACGTTTCTTGGACATTTTGTCGAGGTCGGTATTGCCGAGGGAGGTGAGGTCAAGTCCGTCAAGATTGATGTAAGGGCATTTTTCAGGATCTTCCCCGCTTTTTGCCACATTTGCAGCAAAGGCCAGACAGGCAGTATAACCGCATTCACCGCAGTTTGTTTTTGGGATGCGTTTGAGAATGTCTAAGGGATTCATTTATTTTATGTCACTCACAAGGGCTCAGAGGTGCCGAGGAAATTTAAAAAACCATGGTTACCGCAGAATGAGATCGGAGTTCATTGAAGAAAAAATTTCGGGCTTCTTCACTTTCGACGAAGATTTCCAGGTTATAAGAATGATATTTCCCGGATTTGCTTGTTTTAGATGGCGAAAGTTGGTGCTCTGATTCGCAAACAATTGCAAGAATTGCTTTAATCAGCATTTTTTCTTCAATGCCAATTACCTTATAATGCCAGCGGCACGGATAGATAATTTCGGGTTTGCCGTCAATTACTTTTATGTTCAAGGATATCTCCTGGATATATTGAAGTGCAGTGTGAACATGTTTAGATTATTCTTATCGGTGAATGTAAATATAGTATCCAGACGCTCATAGTCAAGTAGCGTTTTGGTAAAAGTGCACCTTCTGAGAGAACATTTGATCTCAGAATTAAAGGTTGCCTTAAGAAAGTATAATGTAGGTGAATAAAGGCATATTATGATGTCCAGATCTGAAAAAAATCCTGTCCCTTTTCTTCCGGCAACCGCTGAGGAAATGCGTTCCAGAGGCTGGGATTACGTTGATATCATCCTTGTCACCGGGGATGCCTATATTGATCATCCATCGTTTGGAATTGCTCTAATCGGCAGACTGCTTGAAGATAATGGCTATCGGGTTGCTGTTCTTTCCCAGCCCAGACATGATTCTCCTGAATCTTTCAAGATTTTTGGTCCTCCACGATTATTCTGGGGCATTACCTCCGGGAATCTTGATTCTATTGTTTCCAATTACTCAGGGAATGGCAAGGTCAGAGATCGTGACGACTATTCGCCCAACGGAAATCCGTATTTTGGCAATATTAAGGAAAAAAAATACAGGCGCCGTCCTGACCGGGCGACAATCCTGTATACCAGTCTTGCCCGTAATGCCTATCCCGGTGTTCCGGTTGTCCTCGGTGGGATAGAAGCTTCCCTTCGGCGTTTTGTTCATTTTGACTACCAGCAGAATAAGTTGCGTGCTTCCGTGCTCACAGATTCCAAGGCTGATTTGCTCGTCTACGGCATGGGCGAAAAAGCTGTTGTAGAAGCAGCACGGAGAATTGCTTCAGGGCTTGATCTTCATGGAATTCAAGGGACATGCGTTAGGCTGACTGCAAAGGAAATGGAGCAGGCATTTGCTGACAATCCCGATAACGTGACCTTATCGTCGTGGGAAGATATTGTCGCCGATAAAAGCAACTTTATGTCCGCTGAAATTGCCATTGATAAAAATGCCCGCGCCTTTTCGGAGAAGATACTCTGCCAGAAGCAGCAGGCAATGTGGGTGGTCCAGTACCCTCAATTTCCACCCCTGGCAACGGTTGAGCTCGACAGAGTCTATTCATTGCCATACACCCGTCAGGAACATCCTGTCAGCAGGAATGTGCCAGCCTATCAGATGATCTGTCATTCCATAACCATAGTCAGGGGGTGCAGCGGCAACTGTTCCTTCTGTGCCATTACCAGGCACCAGGGGCCTGTTATTACCAGCCGAAGTGAAAAATCAGTTCTTGAAGAGGCTGAATTGTTGAGTTCCCTGAAAAATTTTAAAGGAACCATAACGGATCTGGGTGGACCTACGGCCAATCTTTTTGGCGTGGAGTGCGGAAAAAACAAATGCAGTCGTCATGATTGTCTGGTGAAGGGAGTATGTCCTCATTTGATAATTAATGAAAAGTGTTTCGTCTCCCTGCTTGATAAAGTGAAGGATTTGCCTCGTGTAAAACATGCTCACGTATCTTCAGGGCTCAGGATGGAGCTGTTGTTAAAGACCCCTGAACTACTGGAGAGACTGCTTGCCCATCACGTCCCTGGCGCCATGAAAATAGCTCCGGAACATACTGAGGATAATGTTCTGAGGTTAATGCATAAACAGCCAAATGTATTGGCTGCATTTCTTGAAGAGTGTAATGGTATCGCTTCGAAACTTCGAAAGAATATTCACTTCACTCCATATTTCATGTCGGCACATCCGGGCTGTACACTGGCCGACATGCAGGCCATGGGAGCGAAAATAAATACACTTGGTCTTAATGTCCGCTCTTTTCAGGATTTCACGCCAACACCTGGAACTCTCTCCACCGCAATGTATGTCTCCGGAATTGATCGTGACACCCTGAAGCCTGTTTTTGTCCCATCAAGTACGAAGGAACGGCGCCTGCAGCGGCACGTTCTCGAAACAATAAGGAAGAAAAAGGGTACACATAAATAGGTGTTCAACTGAAAAATTTATAGTTTCGAAAACCACAGAGCTGTAACTGCTCAGCAGTGGCCCAGGTAAGCGCAGACTCCGGATGCGCACAAGCCCGCCGAACTATATAACCATATGTGAGAAGGCCTGATCGTGTGTAGATGGGGTGTTGCTGAGCAGTTACCAAATAAGAGGTGAAATGATGTCAGTCCTAGATAGAAAAATATTAGTGGCTGTTGATGGTTCCTACTGTTCCCGGAATGAAATACAGTATCTTGTAGAGATGTTTTCCGGGGAACAGAATATTTCCTTTCATCTATTGTGTATCGTTTCCGGCGGAACCTCGACGGTTGTTGGCAGTGAATGGGTTGACAGTACAGATGTATTAAGTCATCTGTCTGCAGCGGTCAAACCAAAATACCTTCTTGCCCAAAAACACCTTGATGAAGAAATGAATTTGCTTAAACGCCAGGGGTTTTCGGAAAACCAGATCAGCGGAGTTGTTCAGCTAGACAGGGCTGGTGTTGCCAATGATCTTATTTTAGAGGCGAGGAAAGGACAATATGACGCCATAATTATGGGTCGAAGGGGGCTCGGTAAAATTCATGAATTATTCATGGGAAGTATTACCAAAGCAGTCCTTGAAAAATGTTACGATATTCCCGTCTGGGTCGTGGATGGAAAAGTAGAATCAAGAAAAATTCTTGTCCCGGTTGATGGCTCTTTTCACGTATTGCGTGCCGTCGATCACCTCAGTTATATGTTGAAGGATATGCCCCAGGCCGAAGTTACCCTTTTTCACTCGGAAGCATTACTTCGCCGTAAAAAAGAGCATCCCGTTGAGGATTTTTATGCACAATGGGGGCGCAAATGGTGCGAGGAAAATTTGACCAAACCTGATGATGCTACCTTTCATGCCCCTGAGCAGGTCCTTGTTGACAGTGGTTTTTCCAGGGAAAAAATAAAAAGGGCAAAATCCCATATAGGAATAGAACCTGCCAGAGATATTTACTCGTATCTTAAAAAACATAACTTCGGAACCATTGTCATGGGAAGAAGAGGTGCCGACGAAGCAACCTGGTTATTGGGGAGCATTTCTGAACGTCTGTTGTATACTGCTGAAAATCTCGCCATCTGGATGGTGCATTAGGTTGTAGCCAAAACTCAACCTTACTGTTCTGTGAATAGTTATAACTCAACAAAAGTGGTTTGAAATGAAAATATGGGTAGATGCCGATGCATGCCCTGCTGTGATCAAAGAGGTTCTGTTCAGAGCGGCAGAACGAACCGGGGTGCAGTTGACGCTTGTGGCAAATAAGCCCATGCGTGTACCGCCATCTCGTTTTATTTCATTTGTCCGGGTAGCATCCGGTTTTGATGTTGCTGACGATGAGATCGTTAAAAGGCTCAGTGCTGGGGATCTTGTAATCACCGGTGATATTCCTTTAGCGGCGGAGGTGATTGAAAAAGGGGGTAATGCTCTCAATCCCAGAGGAGAACTTTATTCTGCTGATAATATTGGAGCGTGTCTCAATATGAGAGATTTCATGGATACTCTGCGATCCAGCGGTATAGATACCGGCGGTCCCTCGGCGTTGAGTCAAAGAGATCGAAACTCTTTTGCCAATCATCTCAATAAATTATTAACCAGTTATGTAAGAAATTCATAATTGTTTATGGCCATGACTTTTCCCTATACTACGCGAAGCCCGGAAGTATTTTATTGCCGCCGGCTTATGAATACCTTGAGGTAGGAATGTTCTTTTGGATCTGATAATCAGCAATGTCCACATTCCCATTGAAGAAGACGGGATGGATGCGTATATACATGCCGCTGCTCAACAACTGAAAATCGGTGAGGATACTATATCCATCGCTAAAATTTTAAGTAAGTCGCTCGACATGAGCAGCAAGGAACAGTTTTTTTATACAATGTCACTCGTCATTCGTACGGCTGACGGCTTTGACAATAAGCCAAACTTCCCCGAATACAGAGAACAAATACAAGAAAGCAGGAAAACAACACGCATTAAAGGGAGGCCGATAATAGTAGGTTTTGGCCCTGCCGGTATGTTTGCCGCTCTTGAACTCATTGATTGTGGACTTAAACCTTTAATTTTTGACAGGGGGAAGAAGATTGATGAACGCTCCGTTGATGTTCAAAGATTTATTAAAGAAAGGCGGATAAATCCTGAATCAAATATCCAGTTTGGTGAAGGCGGTGCAGGTTCATATTCCGATGGCAAGTTGTTTTCCCGGAGAAATAATAATACGAGCTATGTAAACCGGGTCTTGAAGGCTTTTGTCAAATTTGGGGCTCCAGCAGAAATTGAATATATAAGCAAGCCTCATCTGGGCACTGATATGTTGTGCAGAATCGTGCGGAATATAAGGCTCTATATTCTGGAGAGGGGCGGTGAGATTCATTATAGTTCAAAAATGACTGATATCCTGATATCAGAGGGCGCGGCATCAGGCATTGTAATAAATGGAGACAGGGAATATCTGTCGTCAAGTATCTATATAGCCCTGGGACATTCTGCGCGCGATACCGTTGAGATGATGTATGAAAAAGGTATTGCTCTTGAGCAGAGGATGATTTCTGTTGGTGTGAGAATTGAGCATCCCGTTGAAACAGTTAACCGTATGCGTTATGGCGATAAGTATTGTAATTTTAGTGGATTAGGGGCTGCTACGTATTCCTTGAATTATACCAATCGGAAAATTAGGAGGGGCGTTTATACCTTCTGCATGTGTCCCGGAGGTGAGGTTGTTAATGCTTCCTCTGATCAGGGAATGCTGGTTTTAAACGGTATGAGCTATTCGCGCAGGTCCTCTTCTTTTTCAAATGCAGCTCTGGTTGTAAATTGCAATGCCGGCGACTACAAGTCAGCCAGTCCATTGGCCGGCATGGAGTTTCAAAAGGAGATTGAACGAAAGGCTTTTCATGCAGGAGGAGGAAACTGGGAAGTCCCTGCCCAAAATTTGATGCATTTTTTAGGGGAGGAAAGTACTGCCGGTTTGCATCAAAACTCCTATAAGATGGGGGCTGTTTCCGCGGATATGAAGGATATCCTGCCAGGATTTGTAATTGAGCAGCTGTTTGGTGCTTTTAATAAATGGAAAGAAGAAGTTCCTTTATTTGTGTCAAGTCAGGCGATATTGCTGGGTGCAGAAACCAGGACATCATCACCTGTGCGGATTACGCGTAATGAAAATTATGAGTCAGTCAATGTGAAAAATGTATATCCGATAGGCGAGGGTTCCGGCTATACAGGGGGAATAACGAGTTCAGCTGCTGATGCCATAAGGGCTGTTGGAAAACATCTGTAACATGGGAAGTTGTTTAGTCATTTGTTGGGTGATTGAAGAGAAAGAATTCGGAAAGTGAAATGGGAATGAAAACGCAGAATAAGGATGCAGGCCTGGTTTACTCCACGGGATTTGGCAGGATGTGTCCCGGCTGTAATAATCCTGTAGAGAAATGTACCTGCCAGAAAAAACAATCGATCTCTAAAGGTGATGGCATTGTCAGGTTAATGAGGGAAACAAAGGGGCGCAAAGGAAAAGGCGTAACGTTGATTACCGGCCTGCCTTTGGATGATGCCGGACTGAAAAAACTTGCCAAAACCTTTAAACAAAAATGTGGGAGTGGTTGCAACCTGAAGGATGGAGTCATTGAAATTCAGGGTGATCACAGGGATGTGCTTGAAAAAGAATTAGGAAGTCTTGGGTATACGGTAAAACGTGCCGGTGGGTGAGATTGGCTGCAGGCGGAGACTCTCAGGCAACAAGAATCGCCTTGTGCAGCTCTAACGCGCTGTTTTCACGCTCCGGCAAAAAGCATACGGTTGTCTTGTCATCCTCGGCTATGCCGATTTCCTCCAGGGCTTCTTTAGAAAATGAGGCGAAAAGGGATTGTTTGAAAAAATAATTCCTGGTTTTTCGAGTATAGAGTGGCAGGTATTCCTGGGGAAGCTCCTGCCATAATCTGTCTTTCTCTTTTTTCAGTGATTGTGCTGTAATATTTTCAGGAAGGAAGCGATTTCCTGACCGCAGCCAGTCATACCTCAATAGTTCCCTTATTATTTCTTTGTCTTTCCTGTCCGAAGCAATTTCAAGCAGAAGGGTGCTCATAAGTTTCTGGGTCTTTGCCTGTTGAAAAAAACCAGAATGAAGGCAATGATCCAGCAGTGTGGAGAAGAATGAAAACCCTGATTCTTTTCTCTGGATATATCTGAAAAAAGAACGAAAAAAACGATTATTGTAAAAAGATTCCACACATTCCCCAAACCAGTACATTCGTATTAATGTATCGGAATTGAGCCATCTGGTGGAGAGAACCTGATAGGGTGCGCGGCAACAAAATAGAATGTCGAAATCTTCTGTTTCCCTGCTGATGGGGGTTTCCGGGAGGATTTTCAGAAGCCCCATCTGGATGTAATGTGGAAGAATGGAGAACATGTCATTGAAGGAACAGGCAAAAGTCTCCTTTGTTTCGTACGGAAGTCCGAGAATAAGGTCTATATGAAGATGAATTGTATCAAGCTTCATTAATTGCCTGATGTTGCCAAGGGCTTTCGGCAGGTCGGTTTTTCTGTGAACAGCTTCCAGGGTTTGAGGGTGTGTTGACTGGATACCTACCTCAAATTCAAAAATCCCTGGTTTGATTTTTTCAAGAAAGGAGAACATTTCAGCATTGAAAAGATCTGGAGCTATTTCAAAATGAAAGGCTGTTTCTCCCCCATGCTTTGCAAGAAAACTCCAGATTTCAAGAGCACGTTTGGAAGAGGCATTGAACGTACGGTCTACAAATCGAATTATCCGGGGTTTATGAGAAAGAATTTGGGTAAGTTCTTCTTTTACAGTTGTAATGTCTTTATTACGCATGTTTTTGTCAGCAGATGAAAGGCAATAGCTGCAGGAAAAGGGACATCCTCTTGATGATTCATAGTAAATATTCCGGTCAGACAATCGCTCTGCCAGGTCGTTATCAGTATATGGAAAGTCAAAGGGGTTGTTTGCCCCGCCTGAATAGTGTTTTTTTAGAATACCCTGCTGCAGGTCTGTGT
>JACNJZ010000040.1:28676-58330 GCA_014382295.1 Candidatus Desulfobia pelagia
GATGTATTCCTTTCAACAGTGAGAGACCTCGGTCGTATGGGGCTTTTTCTGCTTTCAATTGTGAGGGGGATTTTCAGTCGTCCTTTCCGCTTTCAGGAGGTCATCAGACAAATACGTCTCCTTGGGTTTGACTCTTTTGGGGTAATTTTTTTCACAGGGGCCTTTACCGGAATGGTTCTTGGGCTGCAGGGCTATTACAGCCTGAGGAAATTTGGCTCTGAAGGGCTGCTTGGCTCGGCGGTTGCCCTTAGCCTTATTCGTGAGTTGGGGCCGGTTCTGACGGCGCTTATGGTTACAGGAAGGGCAGGGTCAGCCATGTGTGCCGAAATTGGAATAATGCGGAATTCAGAACAGCTTGATGCCCTTGAATGTATGTCTATAGATCCTTTCAGGTTTTTGATAACGCCAAAATTTTTGGCGATGATGATATCAATTCCTGTTTTAACGCAATTTTTTAATGTAGTTGGTATCGGAGGCGGATATCTGGCCGGAGTTGTATTGCTTGGAGTAAATCCAGGGGCTTTTTTCTCCGGTATTGAACAAAGCGTGGTCAGTCATGATATTAATCTGGGCATTATCAAGTCATTTGCCTTTGCGCTGCTTGTTGTCTGGATATGTGCAGGGAGAGGGTATTTTGTCCACTTGATTCGTAATGGCGGTTTTGGTGCCGAGGGTGTCAGTCGTGCCACTACTCAGGCGGTTGTTATGTCATCAATTTCTGTTCTCGTATGGGATTATCTGATAACAGCGGTTATGCTGTAAAGTGTATGATGCAGTGAAGAGAATATGAAAAAAGCTGTTATTGAATTTAAGAATATAGTCAAAACATTTGGCAAACAGAGAGTTCTTGACGGTGCAAATGTTTCTTTTGAGGCTGGCCAGACAACTGTTATTGCAGGAGGAAGCGGCCAGGGGAAAAGTGTAACCCTGAAACTTATCCTTGGTCTCATCGCCCCTGAATCTGGTGAAATACTGGTCGACGGAACAAACATCGTAGGAATGAATCGTACTCCTCTCAATGATGTACGGCGAAAATTCGGGGTGTTGTTTCAGGGGGGAGCACTACTGGATTCAATTACAGTTTATGGCAATGTGGCTTTGCCGCTCCAGGAAAGATCTTTCCTGAAAAAAGATGAAATAGACAGGCAGGTAAGGCAAATGCTCAGTCAGCTTGATCTTGACGGGCATGAAGATAAATATCCTGCCCAGCTCAGCGGCGGTATGAAAAAAAGGGTGGGGCTGGCAAGGGCCCTCATGCTGCAGCCGGAGATCATGCTGTTTGATGAACCGACCACCGGTCTCGATCCCCATATAACCAAGGACATTTACCGCTTGTTCTTTCGGACTCAGAAGCAGTTTGGCTATACCGCCATTATTGTAAGCCACGATATTCCGAGAGTTTTCAATCTTGCCGATAAGGTTGTTATATTAAATAAAGGTAAAATGGTCAGCTTTGACAGCCCAGAGGAAATTCAGATGAGCACGGATCCTGTTGTTGCCGATTTTGCAGCAGAAACCATGGGGCATGTCTACCGAAGCAATGAAATGGAATAGGTACGAATGAAAAAAATAAATGTAGAATTGATTGTCGGATTTTTTCTTATAGGCGGATTTTGTGCGTTTGCCTATATATCAATGCAATTCGGGGAATACTCTTTTTTTGGACAAAGTCAGTATTACACAGTCAATGCAGATTTTGACAGTGTGTCCGGGCTTAAGAAAGGCGCTGTTGTTTCCATGGCTGGCGTTGATATTGGCAAAATTTCTAAAATTGGATTGACTGAAGATGAGCGGGCCCGTGTTTCCCTATCCCTGCTGAAAAACATTAAATTGACTGAAGATGCCATTGCCTCTGTTAAGACTCAGGGGATAATCGGTGATAAATATATTCGTATCAGCCAGGGCGGTTCCGATGATTTTCTCAAAGAGGGGGACCTTTTAACGGATACCGAGTCAGCCGTTGATCTGGAAGAACTTGTCAGTAAATATATTTTTGGTGACGTATAATTATTCGTAACAATTCAGCAGCACCCCATCTACACACGATCAGGCCTTCTTACATATGGTTATATGGTTCCTCGGCCTGCTTGTGCGTACCCGGAGTCTGCGCTTACCTGTAGCATTGCTGAACTGTTACGATTCGGTGGTTTTCGAAACTATAAGTTTTTTCGCTGAATAGTTACAATTATCCAAGGTAGAATAATGATCAATTTCGCATACAAATTCATTGGAAAAACAGGAAAAAAGTGGTGCCTTTTCCTGATAGCATTGCTCTTTTTTCTTTCTCCATCTCTTTCATGGGGCGGGGTCGAACCTCATCCCGCAGAATCTTCAGCCATTGATCAGGTCAAAGAAACGGTAGATGCTATTTTACTCATCTTAAATGAGGAACATGTTTTTGAGGAGAAATGGCCTGAGAAGAAAAAAGAGATTGTCGTATTGATTAAAGAACGGTTTGACTTCAGAGAGCTTTCCATGCGCGCTCTTGGCAAATACTGGAAAATGCGAACCAATGAAGAGAAGGATTACTTTGTTGAATTGTTTCAGGATGTTTTGCAGAATACCTATATCGATCGATTAAAAACGTATTCGACAGAAAAAATAGTTTTTCACAAGCAGATAACAGAGAAAGAGAAGGCATTGGTATACTGCGCATTTCTGCGAAAAGACCAGGAAATACCAATGAAATATCGGGCAAGAAAGGTAAATGATTCATGGCTGATATATGATATAGTTATTGAAGGTGTCAGTCTGGTCGGTAATTATCGAAAACAGTTTGAGCAGATTATACGACAAGATCAATATTCCGGTCTTGTTGCCAAGATGATAGAAAAAGCAAAAAAACAAGATGAAAACCTCCAGCAATAGCCCTCTTCGCGTCTTTGTTACCGTAGTTTTATCCTTTTTTTTCTTTCATGGGGATACCAGTTCCGTAACAAATTGTAGTTCTTTGTCTTTCCCGGCCACCGTTTTTGCTCAGGAAGCTCCTGATATTTCAGATAGTTTCGATGATCCCTTTGACGATGATTTTCTGGAAGATTCTAATGATATCTACGTTATGGATCCGCTCGAACCAGTAAACAGGTTTTTTTTTCAGGTAAATGACACATTATATTTCTGGCTCCTCAAGCCTGTTGGCAGAGTGTATGGAGCCGTTATCGCAGAAGATTTCCGTATATGTATTCGAAATGCCTTCAATAACATTTTGATGCCTGTCCGGTTTGTTAATAATGTTCTCCAGGGGAAGTTTGGAAATGCCGGTATTGAAATGAGCAGGTTTTTGATCAATACCACAGCGGGAATAGCCGGTTTCGGAGACCCCGCCAAAGACATATGGGGATTGAAAGCCCACCCTGAAGATCTGGGGCAGACTTTGGGGTTTTATGGAATCGGCAACGGCATATATTTCTGCTGGCCAATTTTGGGCCCGTCAACATTGAGGGACACCATCGGAATGGCCGGTGATTCGTATCTCGATCCACTGCATTATGTCATGGAAAGTGATTATGATACAGGTGTATCCATCCAGGCCGAGAAAGCTGTAAATAAAACATCTCTTATTATAGGAGATTACGAATCGCTTATTGAGGCCTCTTTTGATCCATACATTGCGCTGCGGGATGCTTATCTGCAGCAGCGCGACAAAAGGGTTAAAGATCTCAAGTAAAGAAAATCATCCCTTGAACATTGACAGTCTCGCAAAAAGTTGAAAAATGCTGTCATTTCGACCGAAGGGAGAAATCTTGAAATCCGTAATATTATGAAATATCGAAGATTTCTCACATGCGTTCGAAATGACATCTGCTAATATTTTTATTTTTTGCGAATATGTCACAATTTCTGCAATTGTAAGCTGAATATAAAATCATGAAGGATCTTCCTGTAACATATCACGATTTTCTTGCCTGTCTTCCCGGGATCTCTGAAGAGGAATACCTGAGTTTAAGCGCATTCTTGACCTATAGTGTATTTCCAAGAGATACTGTTGTCATGCAGGAAGGAGACCCTGGCGATTTTATGGGTTTTCTTGTCAGGGGCAAGATGGCTATTCGGAAAGAAACAAATTTCGATGGCAAATATATTTTAATTGCCATCCTGGAAAAAGGTTCCATTTTTGGAGAGATCTCAGTTGTAGAGCCAAACCCTCGTACTGCAACAGTAAGTGCATTGGAAGAATGTCACGCCCTTATTCTTTCCCATAACAATGCGCAGAAAGTGATATCAGGGAATCCTGAGCTTGGTGTGAAACTCCTGTCTAAAATTCTCCGCGTTGTCGGGGTCCGCTTACAGAAATCGGCCGCACGAATAGCTGATGTCCTGTAGAGAAGATTCTGTTTTTCCTTTTCGTTCTTTCTGTTAATCCTTTTGTTGCCCCTGATGTGATGAAATAACTTGACATTACGGTAACTTTTTTTATATTTCCCTGTTCATTAATGAAAATTGTGTTAGTTGAGTCTCATTGTTTCATAATTTTCATTTTTCAGCTTCTGACTGTTTGAGAGATTTAAGTAGTGAAAATTAAATTTTCAGAAATCCCTGAAGAAGGGCTTTCTTTTCATTTGGATAATACATCGTGGATTCCTGAAGAAGTTGAGTGTTCAGGAGATGCAGTCGCAGATGTTTTTCTTGGGAAAAAAGATTCCAGAGTGATTCTCTCAGGTACTTTTTCTGTTATGATTGATTTTGATTGTGACAGGTGTCTTGAGAGATACGGAAAACTGTTTGAAAGTTCTTTTACAGTTGATTTCGAGCTCGTCGATTCAGCTCGACCTGAAGTAGAGGATCTGGAGTATCAGTGTCAGGACAGTGAAATGGACACAATTTTTCTGGACAAGCCTGAAGTAGACATTGATCATATTGTCGGGCAACAGGTCCTGCTGGCATTGCCCATGAAAAAACTCTGTTCTGAAGCCTGCAGAGGCATATGTCCACAATGCGGAATAAACCGTAATAATGAGCAGGAAAGATGTACGTGTGAAGAGGAATCCAAGTCACCGTTCAGTATTCTTGCGAAATTGAAAACGGAAAAAGAAAATAAGGAGTAACCGCTCCTGTTGCTATATAGTAAAGTGTTTTATAAATAGAATTATCTTATGGAGGATAAATAGATGGCAGTACCTAAAAGAAGACATTCACATTCCCGAACCAGAAAACGTCGTTCTCATGATGCACTGGTGGCTCCAGGTGTAGCAAACTGTGCAAAATGCGGTGAGCCCAAACAGCCACATCGTCTTTGTGCTGGATGCGGCACCTATAAAGGTCGTACAGTAATCAACCTGGGTGATGAAGATTTGGCGTAGCTTCGAGCTGTGCTGAAATCTACAACCAGAGTTGCTGGCAGAGTTGTCATTGATTCAATAGATTGATAACGTATTGCCGAACAGATTTATTTATTAAACCCTGTTTAATTTGTATCGCCTGAAGGAGGAGACAAGTGCGCATTGCCCTTGATGCCATGGGGAGTGATCTGGGTGCTGATGAACTTGTATCCGGGGCAGTTCTCGCTGCAAAGGAATTTAATTCCAAGGTTACCGTCATCGGTGATGAGAAAGAAATAAGGAAGGCTCTTGTTTCTGCAGGTGACCCCCGTTCAATTTCTGTAGTGCACGCCAGCCAGATTGTCACCATGAAGGATTCTCCTTTTGATGCTGTACGAAAGAAAACAGATTCCTCAATTGTCGTAGCGTTTGAGCTGTTGAAGAAAGGCGAAGTTGATGCTGTGGTCAGTGCCGGAAATTCCGGCGCTGTAATGGCTTCAGCAATTAAATTTCTTGGGCGGCTTAAAAACGTTTCCCGTCCTGGAATTGCCGGTATTTTCCCTACTCTCAAAGGTCCTGTTGTCATGATGGATGTTGGGGCAAATGTTGATTGTCGGCCCAAACACCTTTATCAGTTTGGTGTTATGGCTTCAGCGTTTTCCCGAGTCATGTTTGACGTTGAAAAACCGAAAGTAGGTCTCTTAAGCATTGGTGAGGAGGGCGGCAAGGGGAATACCCTTGTGAAGGGATCCCGGGAACTTTTTGAAAAAAGCTCACTGAATTTTATTGGTAATGTTGAAGGACGCGATACTTTTCAGGGTGATGTTGATGTTATTGTTTGTGATGGTTTCGTCGGCAATGTCTGCTTGAAACTGAGCGAAGGGCTTGCTGAAGCTATTCTTTGCATGCTTGGCGATGAGATTGGAAAAACCTTAAAGGCCAGATGCGGATATATGCTGGCGCGGGGTGCATTTAGAAATTTCAAGAAAAGGGTGGATTACGCCGAATATGGCGGGGCGCCCCTTCTTGGCTTTAATGGAACCGCGATTATTTGTCATGGCAGGTCAAACAGTTTGGCGATCAAAAACGCAATCCGGGTTGCCGATGAACTGGCCAGAAATAAAGTAAATGACCATATCCAGAATATGCTTGAAGCTGATTCTCTTGAACTGGCGGAATAAATGGGCGATATACTGAAAATGAACAGAATGATGATCATTGGCACCGGATCGGCTCTGCCTGAACGGGTTCTTGCTAATTCTGATCTTGAAAAGATGGTTGATACCTCCGACGAGTGGATAACCTCCCGCAGTGGTATTAAAACCAGGCATATAGCAGCGAAAGGCGAAGAGACATCCAAACTGTCAACTGCTGCAGCCATGAAAGCTCTTGAAATGGCAAATATTGGTGCTGAAGATCTCGATATGATTATCGTTGGCACCATTACTTCTGAAATTTCCATGCCTTCCTGTGCCTGTTTAGTTCAAAAAAATATCGGTGCGGTTAATGCCTTTGCTTTTGACATAAATTCAGCCTGTTGTGGCTTTTTGTACGGACTTGATATTGCTGAAAAGTATATTAAGACTAATCCGGATATGCATGTCCTCGTTATTGGAGCTGAAAATCTGTCAGCCCGCGTCAATTGGCAGGACCGCAATACCTGTGTCCTGTTTGGCGACGGAGCTGGTGCTGCGGTAGTTTCCGGATCCTCCTCCGGCCGGGGAATGATTGGCGGCCGGATGTATTCAGACGGCAGACTGCATAAACTCCTGTGGATGAATAGTGCGCCCAGCATGAATCCTGCTCTGGCCATTCCTGATCATGATGGCTCTTATATAAAGATGGCGGGCCGGGATGTCTTTAAATATGCTGTTCGTGCCCTGTCGCAAGCGGTAACGGACGTTCTCGATCAGGAAGGTTTTGATCTCGCAGATGTCAACATTGTCGTTCCTCACCAGGCTAATATCAGAATCCTGAAAAGTCTCGCTGATCGTCTCGATATTCCTCTGGAAAAACTCTATATAAATGTGTACAAATATGGTAATACATCAGCGGCAAGCATCCCAATAGCCCTTGATGAAGCAAATCGTGCAGGACTTCTCCCTGAGGGGGAAATGATTCTTCTCTGTGCTTTCGGTGGTGGATTTACCTGGGGTGCGTCTCTTTTGCGCTGGTAATAATGTAATTCAGGCAGAGACTCTGGCCCTGGAAATCATTTCTGGTTTTAAAATAATCATATTAAATTTTCATTTTCCGGCAATGCCGGTTTAGGGGTGAACAGTGGACTATTTTTTGACTGAAGAACAGCAGATGATTGTTGATCTTAGCCGACAGATAACTGATGAATTGATTATTCCTCAAAGAGCAGCACTTGATGAATCTGAAGAGTATCCTACTGAAATACTTGATGCCATTGCCCAGGCTGATCTTTTTGGTCTCTATGTCCCTGAGGAATATGGCGGTCTTGGTTTGGGCACCTTTGACATCGTTTTAGCGCTCGAAGAATTCGGCCGGGGCTGCGTTGCTGTTGCAACTGCTTTTGCAGCCAGTGCTCTCGGAGCTTATCCGATTCTGATTTCTGGAAGTGATGAGCTGAAGGAAAAATATCTTCCGGTCATCGCCACCGGTGAAAAGAAAGCGGCCTTTGCTCTTACTGAAGCCAATGCAGGCAGTGATGCCTCCGGTATTCAGACAACGGCAGTCCTCGATGGTGATGAATGGGTTTTGAACGGCACCAAACAGTGGATAACCAATGCCGGTCAGGCCAAAATATACACAGTTATTGCTATAACTGATCGTTCGAAGGGGCCCCGCGGAGCTTCCATGTTTGTTGTTGAAGACACTGACCCGGGTTTTTCATATGGACCCAAGGAAAAAAAGCTGGGGATCAGGTGTTCCTCAACCAGGGAACTTATTTTCAAAGACTGCCGAATTCCCAAAGACAGATTGATTGGCCGTCAGGGTACCGGTTTTATTACGGTTATGAAAACCCTTGATAAATCCCGCCCCGGAATAGCCATTCTCGGTGTCGGACTCGGTCAGGCTGCTCTTGATGAAGCCGTGACCTACGCCAAGCAGCGTGTTCAGTTTGGCAAACCTATTATTTCCTTTCAGGCAGTTCAGCATATTCTTGCGGATATGGCTATACAGCTGGAAGCAGCCAGGTCACTAGTTTATAGTGCTTCAAAACATATCGATGCTCACCCCAAAGACATGTCAAAAGCGTCTTCAATGTGTAAGGTGTTTGCCACCGATATGGCAATGAAAGTAACAGTCGATGCTGTTCAGGTTCTCGGCGGATACGGTTATATGCGGGAGTATCCTGTAGAAAAAATGATGCGCGATGCCAAAATTCTTCAAATTTATGAAGGCACCAATCAAATCCAGAGAAATGTTGTTGGGCAGGAACTTAATAAGGAGTATACGAAAAAGGGATGAAGATCGTTGTCTGCATAAAACAGGTACCTGATGCCAAGGATGTCCGCCTGGACCCTAAAACGAACACTCTTGCCAGAGAAGGAGTGCAGTCTATTATTAACCCGTATGATCGGCATGCTCTTGAAGAGGCTGTTCGCCTCAAGGAAAAACATGGCGGCACCGTGACCGTTTTATCCATGGGGCCTCCCCAGGCTGAAGATATACTTCGAGAGGCGATTTCCTGCGGCGCAGATGATGGAGTGCTTGTCTCAGATCGAGCCTTTGCTGGTTCCGATACCTGGGCAACAACCTATACGCTTGCCAAGGCTATCGAGAAAATTGGCAATGCTGATCTTATCCTTTGCGGAAAACAGGCCATTGACGGAGATACAGCTCAGGTTGGTCCCGGCCTTGCTGTTCGTATGGGGATTCCATATGTCACCTGTATTCGCAATATTTCGGAATTTAATAATAATACCTTTGTCGTCGAAAGAATGATGGATGATGGCTATGATGAGATCGAAGTAAAAGCTCCGGTTCTTTTTACAGTTGTTAAAGAAATAAACGATCCTCGCCTGCCTTCATTAAAAGGCAAAATGAAGGCCAAGAAGGTTTCTATCCTGTCTTTATCGGCGGCAGATCTTGATGCTGATCCCAAGATGCTTGGTCTTGGCGGGTCACCAACAAAAGTGGTGAAGGTTTTTGCTCCTCAATTAAAAAGTGATCGAACTATGATTGAGGGAACTGTTGACGAGCAGGTGGCTCAGTTAGCCACGCTTGTGACAGCAAATTAAGAAAAATTCCATTGGGAATTAAGTAAAGAATATGCTGCTTATTGATATTGATGCCTGCATAGGCTGTGGTCTCTGTGAAGAAAATTGTGCTTTTGATGCTATCCACGTTGTAGACGGAATAGCCGAAGTAAATGAAAGCTGTACTCTCTGCGGAGGCTGCGTCGACTTTTGTGAAGTTGATGCTCTGCGTATTGAAGGTATGGAAAAGAAAGAGTCTTCTTGTGATCTTGCTGACTGGACCGGAATATGGGTATTTGCAGAATACCGCAATGGCAGAATAGCCCCGGTGACATTTGAGCTTCTCGGAAAGGGACGAAAACTTGCCGACAGCCGCAATACCAGTCTTTCTGCTGTTTTGTTTGTCGAGGATATGAAAGATCTGCCAGCAGATCTTATTTCCTACGGCGCCGATAATGTATACGTGGTCCAGGATCCTGCATTTTCCCAGTTTACTGACGAGGCATTCGGAAATGCAATGGAGGATCTTGCCAGGGAATATAAACCTGAAGTTATTCTCGCTGGAGCTACTGCAATTGGCCGGTCTTTTATCCCAAAAGTCGCCACAACCCTTAATACCGGGCTGACCGCTGACTGTACAGGCTTGGAGATTGATCAGGAAAGTGGAGCTCTGCACCAAACTAGACCGGCATTTGGCGGCAATATCATGGCTACCATCGAATGCCCGGATAACCGGCCTCAAATGGCAACGGTCAGACCGTTAGTTATGAAGGCCCTCGAACCTGATACCTCGCGTAGTGGTAAGGTTATAGAATGTACAATTAATCCTGCAAGACTTCAGTCTCTGGTTAAGGTCCGTCGCTTTGTTGCATTGGAAGGCGATACCATAAACCTTAATGAGGCAGATGTTGTTGTTTCCGGCGGGCGCGGTCTTGAAAATGAAAAGGGGTTCAAGCTTATCACCGAACTTGCAAATGTTCTTGGAGGAGCAGTTGCTGCTTCCAGAGCAGCTGTTGACAGTGGATGGATTGGTTATCCTCATCAGGTTGGCCAGACCGGGAAAACTGTTGGCCCGAAAATGTATATAGCCTGCGGCATATCAGGGGCTATTCAGCATGTGATTGGCATGCAGTCTGCTGATACAATTATTGCCATTAACCGCGATCCCAATGCGTCTATTTTTGATTATGCAACATACGGCGTTGTCGGAGATCTTTTTGAAATACTGCCGAAACTGATAGATAAGATTAAGGACCAGCAGGCAGTCTGATCTGTCTGTTATCTAAACGGTATTTTCACACGCAATAATGGGAAGAGAGTAAATGAGTTTACAGGATAAAGTAGCAGTGGTAACAGGAGGAAGCAGGGGTATCGGGCGGGCCATTTGTTTGAAACTTGCAAGCCTCGGAGCCAAGGTTGTTGTCAACTATGTCAGCCGCGCAGATGCCGCTGAAGAAACGGTTGCCGCAATAAAGGCAGAAGGTGGAAATGCTGTTATCGCCCGGTTTAATGTGGCCGACAGTGCTGATGTGCAGAATGCCTTTAAGCAGATTCTTGCAGATGAAGGCCGTATTGATATATTAGTTAATAACGCAGGAATTACACGGGACGGTCTCGTTGCAATGATGAAGGAAAATGCCTGGGATGAGGTTTTGGATACCAATCTCAAGGGGGCTTTCAATTGCATTAAGGCAGTGAGCAGACCAATGATGAAACAGCGCTGGGGCCGAATCGTATCAATTACTTCTGTTATCGGTTTTGCCGGGAATGCTGGACAGGCCAATTATGCTGCTGCAAAAGCCGGTATGATCGGAATGACAAAGTCCGTTGCCAGGGAACTCGCTTCTCGAGGGGTGACCGCAAATGGAGTGGCTCCCGGATATATAGATACAGAAATGACCAGGGATCTTCCTGATGAGGTTAAGGGGAAAATCCTTTCAGAAATTCCTATGAATTCACTGGGAAGCTCTGAAGATGTCGCCGGAGCTGTTGCCTTTCTGGTTTCAGATGATGCACGGTATGTAACCGGCCATTTCATTCACGTAAACGGTGGGATGTTCATGGGATAGTCAATATCCTTTTTTATATTTCTAATAAAGACAATCTCGTAAAAAGTCTCGGGATGGCTAAGTAAAAAGTTTGATATGCAAGGCGTAGCAATTTTTCAGGTGCGAGGCCATACATGTGGTATGCCGAGTGCCTAAAAAATTGGTATAACGCAGTAGATCGGACTTTTTACGACGCCATCAATAAAAGAATTTTGCACATACAATTAAGATAACTATTTAAGGAGAAAAGAAATCATGTCCGCAGAAGAAAAACTTATTGACATTATTGCCGAACAATTAAGTGTTGATAAAGCAAAAGTGGTTCCGTCCGCTTCATTTGTTGACGATCTTGGAGCAGATTCTCTTGATCTTGTCGAATTGATCATGGCCATGGAAGAGGCCTTTGATACTGAGATTCCTGATGAGGTTGCCGAGAAAATTACTACTGTTCAGGATGCCGTAAAGCATATTAACTCCTTATAAGGAGTGTGGCATCAGGAACCTTCCGGGGTTCAAATAGAATTTTCGATCTGGTCCAAGAAGGCCTTATCTGCTGTCTCGACTGTTCAGATAAGGCTTTTCTGAATTGAATGGACTATCTGTTTATCGTAAGAAAGTCTTGAGCGCAGACAGCGAGGAAAATCATGGCGAGAAGAGTTGTAGTTACAGGTGTTGGTCTGGTAACGCCACTTGGAACAGGAGTGGAAAAAACCTGGACCGGATTATGTTCCGGGAAGAGCGGTGTTGGGTTGATTACCCGTTTTGATACCACTGATCATATTGTCAAAATTGCCGCAGAGGTAAAGGATTTTGATGCGGATCAGTATATTGATAAAAAACTGTCCAAGCATCTGGACCTTTTTGTGCAATACGCCATTGCCGCTGCTGAAATGACCTTCGATGATTCCGGTTTTGAAGTAACTGAGGCCAACGCTTCCAGAATCGGAGTGATAACCGGTTGTGGAATCGGTGGCCTGCCTACTATCGAAAAGTATCATACAATTGCCCTTGAACGGGGTGTGAAGCGTATTACTCCCTTTTTTATTCCCATGGTAATATCAAATATGGGTGCCGGACAGATCTCCATTGTAAAGGGTCTCAAGGGGCCGAATCTGTCCGTTACCACTGCCTGTGCAGCCGGGACTCACGCCGTAGGAGAAGCATACAGTATGATTAGTGCCGGCAGATGTGATGTGGCTGTGACCGGAGGAAGCGAAGCCACTATCTGCCCTCTGGCGGTTGGCGGTTTTAGCTCCATGAAGGCACTTTCACGGCGCAATGATGAGCCTGAAAGAGCTTCCCGGCCCTTTGACCGGGACAGGGACGGTTTTATCATGGCAGAAGGTGCCGGTATCCTTATGCTTGAAGAGCTTGAGCATGCCAGGGCCCGTGGCGCAAAGATTTATGCTGAAATGGCCGGGTATGGTCTTTCCGGCGACGGATTTCATATGGCCGCACCACCTGAAGATGGAGATGGAGCTGTTCGCTGCATGCAGATGGCGCTTGCCGATGCGGGAATGAATGTAGACGATATCGATTACATCAATGCCCACGGCACATCAACACCTCTCAATGATGTTGTTGAGACACGTGCAATCAAGAAGGTTTTTGGCGATCACGCACGAAAGCTGGCCATCAGTTCCACCAAATCAATGACCGGCCATATGCTTGGTGGAGCCGGAGGGATTGAATCTGTTTTTACCGCATTGTCTCTCCATCATCAAATTATACCTCCCACAGCAAACCTGGAAAATCCTGATGATGAATGTGATCTTGATTACGTGCCTGGAAGTGCCAGGGAAACAAAAATCAGAGCAGCAATGTCAAATTCTTTTGGATTTGGCGGTACCAATGCTGTTATTATCATGAAAAAATTCGAGGGATAACTGTGAAGATTGCAATAGGGTGTGATCATGGCGGAATCGATTTGAAAAAAGTGGTTCTACCTTTGCTTGAAAAACTCGGCCATGAAGTATATGACCAAGGGACCAATTCGACCGATTCAGTCGATTATCCCCGGTTTGCCTCTGCAGTCTGCGATATGGTTGTCGAAAAAACCTGTGACAGGGGTATTCTCATCTGCGGCACCGGCATTGGTATGTCAATGGCTGCCAATAGAAACAACGCCATACGTGCAGCCCTCTGTCATGATATTTTTACTGCCAGGATGAGCAGGGAGCATAATAATGCCAATATTCTCTGTCTCGGAGCCAGGGTTATAGGGCCCGGACTTGCTGAAGAGGTTGTAAAGGAATGGCTGGCAACTGATTTTGCTGAAGGCCGTCATCTTCGGCGTATCGAAATGTTTTAATTATACTTATTCATAATGTTTATTTTCCGGGTACATCCGGTCTAGGAATTTATCATGTCTCTCCTCAAACAAACAGATCCTGCCATTCATCAAGCTATCAAAAATGAGTTTACACGGCAGTCGACTCAACTCGAACTCATCGCATCGGAAAACATAGTCAGCCCTGCTGTTATGGAGGCTGTGGGCTCCATTTTTACTAATAAGTATGCTGAAGGATATCCCAGTAAACGCTACTACGGTGGTTGTGAATATGCTGACGAGGTCGAGGCATTGGCAATTTCCAGGGCTAAGGAACTTTTTGGTGCGGAATACGCAAATGTTCAGCCCCATTCAGGAAGCCAGGCCAATATGGCTGTCTATTTTGCATGTTTAGAGCCCGGCGATAAGGTTCTTGGGATGGATCTTGCCCATGGAGGACATCTTACCCACGGTAGTAAGGTTAATTTCTCAGGTCAGCTCTATACTTTTTCTTCTTATGGTGTGAACAGGGAAACTGAGCAGATCGATATGGATGAGGTCGAAAGAATTGCCAAGGCAGAGCGACCTAAAATGATTGTTGCTGGGGCGAGCGCTTATCCCAGATTTATCGATTTTGTCAGGTTCAGAGAAATAGCTGATGCGGTCGGAGCTTTACTGATGGTTGACATGGCACATATCGCCGGCCTTGTTGCTGCCGGAGTGCATCCGTCGCCAGTGCCTCATGCGCAGCTTGTTACGACAACGACCCATAAAACCATGCGTGGTCCCCGGGGAGGTCTGATCCTTGCCAAAGAGGAATACGGACAGAAACTGAATAGTAAAATTTTCCCAGGTATCCAGGGTGGTCCCCTTGTTCATGTTATTGCCGCCAAAGCCGTCAGTTTTAAAGAGGCAATGACCGATGATTTCAAGAAGTATCAGCATCAGGTTGCTAAAAATGCCAAAGCGCTGGGAACCCGACTGGAAGAACATGCATTCAGACTCGTTTCCGGGGGCACTGACAACCATCTCCTTCTTGTTGATTTGACCAACAAAAATGTTACTGGAAAAGTTGCCGAAGAGGTATTGGAGGTTGCAGGCCTGACAGTGAATAAAAATGCTATTCCTTTTGATACCCAAAGCCGATTTGTTACTGGCGGTATCAGGATTGGAACACCCGCCCGTACGACAAAAGGCCTCAAAAAAGCCGAAATGATTCAGGGAGCAGACCGGGTTAAAAGGGCAAATGTCAAAAAAAATAAAGAGAAAGAAATTACTGCCCATCGGGCAGCGGGTCAAAAACTCTGCTCGGAACATCCTCTGTACCCTGGTTGCGGATGCGGTAATGACTAATAAAGACGAACGGCCTTCGTGGCCTGAATATTTTCTGGCTATAACCGAACTGGTTGGTGAGCGCTCCACCTGCACACGAAGGAAGGTTGGAGCCATTCTTGTCCGAGATAAGAGAATTATTTCAACAGGTTACAATGGTGCTCCCAAAAATATCAAGCATTGCCTTGAGGTTGGTTGTATCAGAGAACAACGCAATATTCCTTCCGGTGAGCGACATGAATTATGCCGCGGTCTTCATGCCGAACAGAATGCTTTGATCCAGGCGGCATTGCATGGCGTGAGCGCCAAGGATGCTACGGTATACTGTACCAATATGCCATGCTCTATCTGCAGTAAGATGCTCATTAATGCCCAGGTGGAGGCAATTTACTATAAAGATGGTTATCCTGATGAGCTGGCTTCTGAGATGCTTGCTGAGGCAGGAATACCACTGATCCATATAGGTAAATCAGAAAACCAGGAATAATCCTGATTCTTTGAACCGGCAGTTAAGAGCTGGTACCGTCTTTTGTTTGACTGACACAATTTGTTGCTGGAATAACTCCTGCAACGTATCTCTGTTAAAATTAGACTTTCTCATTAAAAATTATGAAATGTCCATATTGTGGTCATCTTGACAACAAGGTGGTTGATTCACGCCTTAACAAAGATTATACAATTACCCGCCGCCGGAGGTTATGCGATTTGTGCAACAGGCGGTTTACCACCTATGAGCGGCTTGAAGTTACGATGCCAATGCTTATCAAGAAAGACGGAAGGCGTGAAACCTGGGATCGCTCCAAGGTGGTTTCCGGGCTTAAAAAAGCATGTGAAAAAAGACCGGTCAGCATGTCGCAGATTGAGGAATCCGTTGACAGTCTTGAAAGACAGCTGCAGGACATGGGTGAACGTGAAATTCCGATCAATCTCGTCGGCGCCAGGGTGATGGACCTCCTTCGGCAGATGGATGATGTCGCTTACGTTCGTTTTGCATCCGTATACAGACAGTTTAAGGATTTGAATGAATTTATGGAGGAACTGAAAGGGCTGCTGGGCACCAAGGAAGAGGAGTCTGGTGACTGATCCTGACCTGTTATTTATGAAACAGGCCTTAAGGGAAGCCAAAAAAGGCCTGGGGCGTACGTCACCAAACCCTTGTGTTGGTGCAGTTGTTGTCAAAAATGAAAAAGTGATCTCTACTGGGTATCACCGGAAAGCAGGTTCTCCTCATGCTGAAGTCCACGCTCTGCAGGCTGCCGGAGATGATGCCAGGGGATCGACATTATACGTTACCCTTGAACCCTGCAATCATACCGGGAAAACACCTCCCTGTACCCATGCGATTGTTAAAAGCGGGATCAGCAGGGTGGTTGTAGGGATGATTGATCCTAATCCTCTTGTTGCCGGAACTGGATGTGATTTTTTAGAATTACAGAATATTGAGGTGAAAAGAGGCGTACTGACGAAAGAATGCCAGGAAATTAACCGTCCCTTTATAAAGCATATTACCACCGGAAAACCCTGGGTTATATTGAAGGCCGGCTGTAGTCTGGACGGTCGAATAGCGGTTGCATCCGGCCAGAGCGGCTGGATCACTAATGAAAAGTCCCGTCATGCAGTCCATCGTATGAGGGACAAGGTCGATGCCATCCTTGTAGGCATTGGCACAGCACTGCAGGACAACCCTTCTCTTACCACGCGATTGCCTGGGAAGAAAGGGCATGACCCTTTACGGGTTGTTTTAGATAGTCATCTCAGGTTGACTCCCGGGGCAGCAATGCTTACTCAGTATTCAGGGAATGAAACCTGGATTTTCTGTTCAACAGGCCACGATAAGCGAAAGGCAGCTGCATTGGAACAGGCGGGGGCCCGGGTTATCCCTGTCCGTTGCAATGAAAAAGGCTCTGTTGATCTGTCGGCTGTACTGGAAGAGTTGGGCCGGGCCCAGAAAAACAGTTTGCTGGTCGAGGGTGGAAGCCATATTCACGGGTCCTTTTTAAGAGAGGATCTGGTAGACCAGGTGAGTCTTTTTATGGCACCTCTCTTTTTGGGGTCCGATGCCATACCGGTTGTTGACAGTATGGGGCTTGAGTCAGTACAGAACGGAAAACGATTTTCCACTACCAGGATACGGCGCTTCGGCAGTGATGTGCTGGTTGAAGGAATATTTCAAGGTAGTCTTGCAAGAGAAGAATACTAATTCATTCACCTTAAACCATACACACATGTTCACAGGTATTATTCAGGGAAAAGGCACTCTCATTGAAAAAAGGCGTTTCGGAGGCGGAATGCTTTTTGTGGTTGAGGCTGACTTTGACATTACAGATCCTGAAGAGGGCGAGTCAATTGCCTGCAACGGTGTTTGCCTCACCGCTAAAGAGCTGCATGGACGGCGTTTTGTTGTTGATGTCTCTCCTGAAAGCCTTTCCCGGACAAATCTGGGAAAATTGAGTGTCGGCATGACAATGAATCTTGAAAGGGCACTCAGGCTAAGTGATCGTCTTGGCGGTCACCTTGTCAGTGGACATGTGGATGCTACAGCAAAGGTCTCCCAGAAAAAGCCTGAAGGGGATTTTGTTATTTTTTCTTTTTCTATCCCGGAGAATCTCGGTCGTTATATTATAGAAAAAGGTTCCATTACTATCGATGGTATCAGCCTTACTGTAAATTATTGCGATAGATCAAGTTTTTCTGTTTCAATCATTCCTCACTCGCTGCAGGTTACCACCCTTGGTAATCTCAAGTTGGGAGATGTTGTTAATATTGAAGTGGATCTCATCGGCAAATATGTTGAGAAACTGCTTTTGGAAAAACCTGCTGCAAGCGGGCAGGGGAGTCAGATCATTAATCCAGCCTTTCTGGCTGAACATGGATTTTTAAAATAAAAGGTAAGTTATTATGCCCGTAAGTACTATAGAAGAAGCTATTGAAGATATCAGAGATGGGAAAATGGTCATCCTCGTTGATGACGAGGACAGAGAAAACGAAGGCGACCTGTATATGGCAGCTCAGATGGCCACCCCGGAAGCCATCAATTTCATGGCTACCCATGGCCGTGGTCTCATCTGTCTGACACTCACCCCTGACCACTTGAACAAACTCAAGCTGCCAATGATGGTGCAGGACAATCAGTCACCTTATGAAACAGCTTTTACCGTTAGTATCGAAGCCCGTGAAGGTGTGACAACCGGAATATCTGCTGCTGATCGTGCGCGAACAATTCTGGCTGCCGTTGCTCCGGATGTCAAACCTGAGGACTTAGTCAGTCCGGGACATATTTTCCCACTGAGAGCCAAAAAGGGCGGTGTCCTCGTACGGACAGGGCAGACTGAAGGTTCTGTTGATATTTCACGTCTGGCCGGTTTGAGCCCGTCCGGTGTTATCTGTGAAATTATGAAAGATGACGGATCCATGGCCCGGATGCCTGACCTGGAAATTTTTGCTGAAAAGCATGACATGAAAATTGTCACTATCGCCGATCTTATAGCTTATAGAGTTAAACATGACACCCTTGTGCATCGCGCGGCAGAAACCCGCCTTCCAACAAGGTTTGGTGGTGAATTCAAGGCCATAGCATATACAAATGACGTTGATAAGCATGAACATCTTGCCCTGGTAAAAGGTGAAATTGATTCTGAAAAAGAGATTCTCGTCAGGGTTCATTCAGAATGTCTCACAGGAGATGTCTTTGGATCCATGCGTTGTGACTGCGGCGGTCAATTGCAACGTGCTATGAGGCAGGTCGAAAAAGAAGGAAGCGGCGTTATCCTGTATATGCATCAGGAAGGCCGTGGAATAGGGCTTATAAATAAACTGAAAGCATATAACCTCCAAGATCAGGGGTACGACACGGTTGAAGCCAACCATAAGCTCGGTTTTAAAGCGGATCTGCGAGATTATGGCATCGGAGCCCAGATTCTTCGTGACCTCGGTGTCCGCAAGATGAAATTGATGACCAATAACCCTAAAAAAATCGTTGGACTTGAAGGGTATGGTTTACAGGTTGTTGATCGAGTCAATATTGAAATGGACCCAGTGCCTGATAATATCGGGTATCTTCGCTGCAAGAAAGATAAGATGGGCCATATGCTCGAGCTTGAGAGTCAGGATTGATGACGAGCTGAAGGTGTATTACCCATACTTATAAAATCAAGTATATAGACGACATACGTTATTGAGAAAGGAGCAAGGAGAGAATGGCAAAATATTTTGATGGCAGTTTACAGGCAGATGGAAAGAAGTTCGGTATAATTGTTGCGCGATTTAATTCGTTTATTGCTGAAAAACTGCTTGATGGAGCGATTGATACTCTTCTCCGTTCCGGAGCCTCCGATGATGATATTGAAGTGGCACGAGTTCCGGGGGCGTATGAGATCCCACTTGTCGCCCAGCAAATGGCAAAAACAGGTCGTTATGATGCTGTTATCTGTCTTGGCGTGATTATCCGCGGCGCGACACCGCATTTTGATTTCGTTGCAAATGAAGCTGCAAAAGGTATTGCCCAGGTTGGCATGGACACAGGTGTGCCTGTTATTTTTGGTGTCCTGACTACAGAGACCATTGAGCAGGCCATCGAGCGTGCTGGCTCAAAAGCCGGCAATAAAGGCTCTGAATGTGCCGCAGCTGCAATAGAAATGATCAATCTTCTCGATCAATTTTAATGAGTCTTCGTCGCAAATCAAGGGAATTGGCTCTGCAATGTCTCTATCAAATGGATCAAAGCGGCAATTGGGATTGCACTGTGGGAGACATGCAGGTTCACTTCGATGTCAATTCCAAGGCTGTGGCATATGCCCAGGAACTCGTCTCAGGCATTCATAATCATCTTGAAGAGGTTGATGGTGTTATTGAGAAGTATGCCAAAAACTGGCGGCTGAACAGAATGGCGGTAGTCGACCGTAATCTTCTGAGGATTGCCACCTATGAATTTCTGCATAAGATCGATATTCCCGGTTCTGTAATCATTGATGAGGCGATAGAAATTGCTAAACGCTTTAGCACAGATGACGCCACCTCTTTTATTAATGGTATCCTTGATCCCATCTGCAGGGAAACAGCTGATAGAAGGCTGAATAAAGAAGGCGCTGCAGAGTAAAACTCCAGGTATGGCAATATCCCGTAAAAAACAAAATGGCGGACCTTCCCTTCGTCAGGAGGTGATAGGGGTTATTGGTATCGTTGTTGCTGTTTTTCTTTTTTTCTGCTTATTCAGCTTTACTATTCCTCACATTCAGGATGAAGCTGCTTCAATAACAAACTGGGGCGGCCCTGTCGGTTATCTTGTCGCTTCCCTGCTCATGAGTTTTCTGGGGGTCAGTTCACTCTGGCTTCCTGTTCTTCTTGTTGTGTCAGGCGTGTTGTCATTTTCTGCCTCGCTTTCAGCGAATCGAATCCCTGCCGTTGTTGCTGGAACCACAGGGCTCCTCGTTTCCAGTTCATCTCTTCTCGCCGCTACAGGTAGCCCATCCTTTACGATATTTGCAAAGACCTATCCCCTTGGCGGCAATATGGGGGATTTTATTTTCAGTAAAGCCTCTGCCTACTTGGGGACCCCTGGGGCAATTTTGATATTTTTTGCTTTATTCCTGCTGTCAGCAATGGCATCCCTCCGGTTTTCTCCCTATTTGTGGAGTCGTCAATGCGTTAATACCTGTAAAGGTGTGAATCAGAAAATAAAACAGCAGAGGAATATATCCCAGACAAAAAAGAAAGAAAAAGCTGTTAGTCAGCTGGAAGAACAGGTTGAAGATCCAGTAACATATCCACGGGTTCATGAGCCCATTCACCTGAAACGTGAAGATGAAGTGAAGGAGTTCCAGCCTCTTCCTGTAACCTCCGGTGAATATATGCTCCCCAGTACGACCCTGCTTGATAAACCGGAAAACAGTGAAATTAAGGTAGACCGGGAACATTACCTCGAAGTCAGTAAGCAGCTTGAAACGACACTTCTTGATTTTGGCGTCGTAGGAAAAGTAACAGGCATATCTCCCGGACCGGTCATTACGACCTATGAGTTTGCCCCTGCCCCCGGTGTGAAGATTAATAAAATTGTCTCCCTGGCTGATGACCTGGCCCTGACTCTTAAAACAGAAAGTGTACGAATTGTTGGGTCCATTCCCGGTAAAGCGGCTCTAGGGATTGAAATTCCGAATCCTGTGAGGAAGGTGGTCCATATCCGGGATATTATTGCCACGGAACAGTTTCAAAAGGCCAAATCAAAACTTACTCTTGGTCTGGGTATGGATATCGTTGGCCGACCGGTATTGGCCGATCTTTCCAGAATGCCCCATCTTCTCATTGCAGGCGCTACAGGTGCAGGTAAAAGCGTTGCGATCAACTCGATAATATGCAGTCTTCTTTTTAAAGCAACACCTGAGGAAGTGCGTCTTTTAATGGTTGATCCGAAACGTATCGAGCTTTCCAGTTACGAGGCGATACCTCATCTCCTGCATCCTGTTGTTGTCGACCCGAAAATGGCCAGCAGGGCCTTGATGTGGGCTGTAAAGGAGATGGAAAGACGATATAGTATGATGGAGGAGCTGCGTGTTAAAAGTTTTGCCAGTTACAATGAGACCGCAGAGGAAAAACTTCCCTATATCGTTATCATTATAGATGAGCTGGCAGACTTGATGATGGTTTCCTCAAATGAAGTCGAAACTTCTCTTGCAAGGCTTGCCCAGATGGCCAGGGCTGCAGGAATGCACCTTATTCTTGCCACCCAGCGTCCTTCAGTTGATGTGTTGACCGGTTTGATTAAAGCCAATTTCCCAACCAGAATGTCGTTTAAGGTTTCTTCAAAGATAGACTCTCGAACCATTCTTGATACCAGTGGTGCCGAGCATCTTCTCGGGGCCGGAGACATGCTGTTTTTGCCTCCAGGAGCGGCCAGGCTGCAGCGTATTCATGGTGCGTACATTTCAGAGCATGAATCGGAACGCATAGTCTCCTTCCTGAAAGAACAGGGAACCGCTCAGTATGATGATCTTATTCTGCAGAGTGTTGAAGAGGAGCCAGGCAGTGATTCCATGGATGGTGAAGAATATGATGAAAAATACGATGAGGCAGTCGCCATTGTCTGTGAGTTAGGTCAGGCCTCAATTTCCATGGTGCAGCGGCGCCTCAGGGTAGGGTACAACAGGGCTGCCCGAATGATTGAAGTAATGGAGAAAGAAGGGATAGTCGGCCCCGCCGACGGAGCAAAACCCCGCGAGGTCCTCGTCCGGAAAAAGTATTAAAAGCAATTACGAATTATGAATTACAAATTAGAAATTTAATGAAGTAAATGAATTGAGAAAATACCGCAGATTCGTAATTCGTAATTTCTAATTCCAAATTGTATCTAACATGTTGCTTCCCTCTATAGACATCACAACCGATCATCATGTCCATACCCGACTGTGTAATCATGCCGTCGGTGAGATGGAAGAGTATGTTAAGGCTGCTGTTGAAAAGGGTCTCAGAAAAATTGTATTTCTCGAACATTTTGAAATAGGCATCAATTACTTTGAATCGACCTGGCTGACACGGGATGATTTTTTATTCTACCAGGAAGAAGGCCAATATCTGCAGGAGAAATATCGAAAGGATATTGAGGTGGGTATTGGGGCGGAGGTAGGGTACAACCCTGATCATGTTGATGAAACCCTGGCATTTCTGCAGACCTTTGACTGGGACTGGATTGGCCTTTCCTATCATTTCCTGAAAACAGACGGCTTTTATGCCAACCTTGTAAGCAAAAGACAGATAAATCTTGAAGCTCTGGGGGCAATAGGTGTTGATCAGGTCATAACCATGTATCTGCAGGCTTTGCTTCAGGCGGTTGATCAGATCCCGGCTAACATGCTCTGTCACCTTGATGCCGTCTTGCGCTACCATCCGAAAATACACTTTTCATCGCAACATTATGCCTTATTCAGGGAGTTGCTGGAAAAGATGGTGAAAAAAAGGCTGGCTTTGGAAGTCAATACCTCAGGATTTCCCATGAGGGGTGAACAGTTCCCAACACTGTCAATTCTGAAGGAGGCCGTCAGCCTTGGTGTTAGCCTCGTTCCCGGTTCTGATGCACACAGACCCGTAGATGTTGGCAGACATTTTGATCAGTTGCCATCTTTAGTGGTCTAGTAAAAAGCCAAAAAAGGTGTCATTTCGACCGTAGGGAGAGATCTTGAATCCTTACCTATTCAACAGAAACAACAAGTGGAATAACATGCAGGCCATTGCTGATGGTGCGTGTTCCTTTCAATGACCATTCTTTTGTCTGCAGAAGGCCATTCAGCTCTGAGTTGATATCAGCAACCAGTCCTTTAATGTTAAGTATCGGATGGCGGGAAAAGACTTCAGGCAGACCATATGTTAAGTTGCAGGCCAGGCATTTACCTGGTCTTTCGGTGAGGTGCAGCTCGAAATGAAGTGTGTTCTCATCAGGGACATGGGTGATATATTGCAGGGCAATGTCGTAGGCCCCTTCTTCAGCATCACCGAAAAGAGCTTCAAAAAAAGAATCGGCTCTGTCTTTCGGAAAGAGTTTTGTTAACACTTCTTCGGTGAAAATGGTATTTACATCTGACATCTTATTATATCCTCCTGGAAAGGTATCTGTCTGTTAATTAAAGAATAGTATCACTTTGGATCAATGTAGGCAAGGGTGATAATAGATTGTGATTACCACTGAATCTCATCCTTTTTACGCGTCATTCCCGCCTGCGCGGGAATGACATAAAAGATTACTAATGTAGAAGTCGCATCCGCAAACTTCAATCTTTCATCTTTAAACTCCGGTGCGACTATACCACAAAATGCAGTTTAACGAATAAATAGAAACTTCTCACATGCAGCCAACATTATTTCCTCTTCAAAATACTGGATCCGATGAGCCCCAAAAAAACATCATTGGTGAAGGTTCTTTAAATCCGGCTCAGCTCGAAGCTGTCACGACAGTAGACGGTCCGGTTCTCGTTATTGCTGGTGCTGGCAGCGGTAAAACACGGACTCTTGTCTACCGGCTTGCCCATCTTGTGGAACAGGGCATCTCTCCTGAAAATATTCTTCTTTTGACCTTCACACGGAAAGCTTCCCAGGAGATGGTTTCCCGGGCGAGCATGCTTATGGATGATAATTGCCGGAAGGTAATGGGCGGGACTTTTCACAGCATTGCCAACCTCCTTCTTCGCAGATATGGTCATCATGTGGGTTTTGCACCGAATTTTACTATCCTTGACAGGTCAGATTCTGAAGGAATTGTTAATCTTATAAAGTCTTCCCTCGAGATTGGCAGTGGTGAGAGCAAACGATTTCCAAGTAAGCGCATTATCCTCAATATTCTGAGCGGCGCAGTGAACAAATCCAGGCAGTTGGATGATCTTGTTTACAACCATTATTCCCATCTCGTCGAATTTCTGGATGATATCAGTCGAATTCAGAAGCATTACTCCCAGTTTAAAAAAGATCATGGCTTGATGGATTATGACGATCTCCTGGTCTATTTCAGGGATGTTCTTGCCAATGTACCTGAGGTAAGGGCTGAAGTTTCCAATCGTTTTCAATACGTAATGGTTGATGAGTATCAGGATACCAACCGGATACAGGCAGAAATAGTACGCCATATTGGCGGCGGTCATAATAACGTCATGGCGGTGGGTGATGACAGCCAGTCTATATACAGCTTTCGTGGAGCCGATTTCCGAAATATCATGGATTTCCCTAAGTTGTTTCCAGATACAAAAATGATTCGTCTGGAGGAAAATTATCGGAGTACCCAGTCAATTCTGGAAACAACCAACGCCATTATTTCCAGGGCCCAGGAAAGATATACAAAAACACTGTTCAGCAGCATCGAAGGCGGAGGAAGGCCTGTTCTGTATGGCGCTAAAGATGAGAGTGATCAGGCCAGGTTTGTTGCTAAAAAAATAGCATCACTGCACAACCAGGGAAGACCCCTCAAAGATATGGCAGTACTGTTCCGGTCAGGTTTTCATTCATACAAGCTGGAGCTTGAACTGACAAACAGGCATATTCGTTTTGAAAAGCGCGGGGGCCTGAAGCTGACAGAAACTGCCCATATCAAGGACGTTCTTTCTTTTTTTCGCATTATCTGCAATGAACAGGATTACCTGTCCTGGAATCGTATTCTCCTGCAACTTCCTAAAGTCGGCCCGAAAACGGTACAGAAGATACTTGAAACGGTCAAAATGGTCGATGATCCAGTCTCTGTTCTGAAAACATTTCAGGCCGGCAAGACATGGAAACAGCCATTTGTCGAGATGCTCGAAATGATGACTGACCTCCTGCAGATGCAGTCGCCGGTGTCACAGTTCGACAGAATACTGGAATATTACCAGCCCCTCTTTGAACGTCTTTACGCCGATGACTTTCCTCGAAGGCAGAAAGAACTCGATCATTTGAAAAACATCATTGGTGAATATGATTCTCTCCAGAGTTTTCTTGATGATACAGCACTAGATCCTCCCGAAACTGGTTTTGAGGCACCAGAGCTTGAGGATGATGCCCTTATTCTTTCAACTATTCATTCAGCCAAAGGCCTGGAGTGGGATACCGTTTTTGTCATTCATCTGGCCGATGGCAAATTTCCGTCAAGTCACTCAGCTGCTGACCCCGAACAGTACGAGGAAGAGAGACGTTTGCTCTATGTCGCTGCCACCAGAGCCAAATCAGAGTTGTTCCTTTCCTATCCCCGGGAATCCGTTGCTCCGGATCGAAGTCGGCAATACTGTTCCCTTACCCCGTTTCTGGCTGAATTGCCGTCTGGTCTTGTCGTCAGCCGCAAGCCTGGAATGTTTCAATCTTCTGGTGGTGAAAATTTTGAGGCTGCCAGATATATACCCCGCAAAAAGACATCTCATAACAGCAGTCCTGCAGGAAAAACAGAAGGACAATCCTTCCATGAAGGGGTCGCGGTCCGGCATGGTTTTTTCGGTGAAGGGCGAATTACCCATATGAAAGATTCCCGAACTGCAGAAGTATATTTTCCCCGTCATGGTCTTAAAATATTACGCCTGGATTATGCCAAGCTCGAACTGGTGAACTCGTGAACTATAAGGAAGCATGGGAATATCTCGATAATCTGCAATTTTTTAAAATCAAACTTGGCCTTGAAAGTATGGCGGAGTTCCTCGGTTCGGTTGGCAATCCGCAGAACAAGATGCGTTTTGTTCACGTTGGCGGCACTAACGGAAAAGGTTCCGTATCTGCAACACTGCTTACCCTGTTGTCGGAAGCCGGCTATAAAGTCGGGCTGTATACTTCTCCCCATCTGAGTTCAGTGCGGGAACGCTTCAGGATTAACGATACCTATATCAGCGAAAATGACTTCGCCGAGATTGCAACCCGTATCAAAAACACTCTTTCCGGTACTCAAATTACCTATTTTGAATTTACCACAGCCCTTGCCCTGCTTTGGTTTGAGCAGCAAAAGGTGGACCTTGCTGTCATGGAGGTTGGCCTGGGGGGAAGACTCGATGCAACCAATGTTATTTCTCCGCTGGTAAGTGTTATCACCAATGTTTCCATGGATCACGAGTTTCATCTTGGCAATACGCTTACTGAGGTTGCAACGGAAAAGGCTGGCATCATCAAGTCTGGTGTTCCAGTTGTCTCCGGTGCCGAGAAGAATGAGAGTGGTGAAGTTATTCAAAGGACATGTCTTGAAAGGGGCGCCAGACTTCTCTTGCTGGAACGTGATTTTGGGGCCAATAAGCAGGCTTCTGATCAATGGGATTATATGGGATGGAATGGGTTGAATCTAAATAAACTGCCCTGCCATCTGAAAGGTCAGTACCAGGTCGGCAATGCTGCCATGGCAATTGCCGCATGCGAATGTCTGCGCGAACATGGTTTTCAAGTTGATGACGATTCATTTCGCTCCGGACTCGGCAAGGTGCGCTGGCCTGGCCGGCTTGAACATTTTACCCTCGGAACACACCGTTTTCTTCTTGATGGTGCCCATAATCCGGCAGGGATTGAGAGCTTAACCTCGAGCCTGAAGGAAGAGTTTCAGTACGATAAGCTCATCTGTGTCTGGGCCAGTATGTCTGATAAGGATATATCTAAAACCCTGCGACCCATGGCCCCGTTATGTGACCACATTATATTTACCCGTCCTGAGGCCGAGCGTTCTGCGTTAACAGAAGATCTGGTTCAGATTCTTCCTGAAGAATATCGTCCTCGCGCAAAAAAGGTTGAAAGTGTTGCCGCAGCATTGCTGGAGGCGCAAAAGATGGCAACACCTGAAGATCTGATTTGTGTAGCCGGCTCTTTATACTTGATTGGCGCCGCACGAAAGATCTTATTGGGAGAGTTGGTGATATGAAAGATGATAAGTATGGGGATCTGTCATTTGCCGGTGTTGATGACGATGTCATCAGGCGGGAGAAGGCAAAGGCCAGAGAGTTGCGAAAAAGCCGCTGGTGGCAGCAGAAAACATCATCTGGAATATGCTATTTCTGCGGGGAGAAGTTTCCCCCGAAGGAACTGACCATGGATCATCTTGTTCCTCTGGCAAGGGGCGGCACCAGCAGCAAGTCCAATCTTGTTCCTGCCTGCAAGGAATGCAACACCAAAAAGAAAACGTCCCTTCCTTTCGACATGGAGAATGGCTGACAGGGTAGCATCTGAAGAGTGTTTACTACCCTCCCAGGCAGATGCCGATTTCCCTTGCCGTGAGAACCTTATCGCCATCAATCGGTACTTTTTTCCTGCATTTAATGGCTTGTTCCAGTGGAACGGCGATCATGTCCTCACCGGACAGGGCAACCATGTGGTCAAAGTTTTCCTCTTCTGCAAGACGAACTGCGGTCGCTCCAAAGCGCAGAGCAAGAAGGCGGTCAAATGTTGTGGGAGAGCCGCCTCTCTGAAGATGGCCGAGAACAAGGGACCTGGTATCTTTACCTGTTCGCTGACAGATTTCTTCAGCCACCCATCTGCCGATGCCGCCAAGGATTTTTTCTGACCGTCCGATTTCTCCATCCCCCTTGGTCATAACTTCGTGATCCTTGGCACGAGCTCCTTCTGCAACGACTACAATGGCATAATGTTTTTCGTGGAGTTGATTGTCATTTATTTTCTGGCAGACCAGGTCCATGTCAAAAGGAATTTCCGGGATAAGGATGACATCTGCACCACCTGATATCCCAGAATTCATGGCTATCCAGCCTGAATCTCTGCCCATGACTTCAACAACCATGACCCTGTCATGAGATTTAGCCGTGGAATGAAGTTTGTCAAGGGCCTCTGTTGCAGTAGAGACAGCAGTGTCAAAACCAAATGACAACTGGGTGGCTTCAAGGTCATTATCTATTGTTTTGGGGACCCCGATCACATTCATGCCTTTTTCAACGGCAAATTTGTGCGCTATTTCAAGACTTCCGTCTCCACCGACGGCAATATGGCAGAAAAAACCCATTCGCAGGAAATTTTTCATAACTCTGTCGGAAACATCTCGAATCTGAATGTCCCCGGCTATGTTTTCAACTGGCATGGCAAAAGGGTTCCCTTTGTTGGTGGAGCCCAGTATGGTGCCTCCCGTAGATGTGATTTCAGCCACATCTTTAATAGTCAGTCTTACCAGTTCATCCGTGTCGAGCAGACCCATATACCCCTGGCGACTTCCATATACTTCCCATCCTCTTGATGATGCAGCGTGAACCACAGCATATATGACTGCATTAAGCCCCGGAGCATCTCCGCCACCGGTTGAAATAACAATTTTCTTCATGTATGTTGGCCTTGATACTTGTTAAAACACCTTGACCTGAGCATCGACTTCTGTTTTATAACGTTTCAAATATCTGATTAACTTCAGCCTGTAACGTCAGGTTTAGATCATTTTTGTTGATAGGTTGACTTATTTCTTGGAAATACTTACATTACAAATTACACTATATGCACTTATCAATCAATTTTAGCACATCATAATCGTTAAAGATATTCGCTTTTTAATTTTGCTTTTTATATTTGATGGCTTCATTAAACGGAGCCCAACACTTTTTTAGGAGGTTTACATTATGTTCGAAGTTACAGATCTTGCTGTAAATAATTTAAAGTCATATCTGGAGCAGAATAGTATTAATTCTGCTATCAGGATTGCCCTTATGCAGGGTGGCTGATCCGGCCCCTCATTGGGGTTGGCTCTGGATGAGCCAAAAGATTCAGATAAAGTTTTTGACCAGGATGATCTGAAATTTCTGGTTGAAGGTGGTTTACTTACCAGTTGCGGCAGCATTAAAGTTGATTTTGTTGATGCTGGACCACGTTCCGGTTTTTCAATATCTTCAAGTATTCCGCTGGGCGGAAGCAGCAGCGGTTCCTGCGGTTCTTGTGGTGGCGGCTCCTGCGGTTGATGAAAAGACATTGCTAAAAAAAAACCTCTGGCTTTCGGGTCAGAGGTTTTTTTTTGCACGAAAGCATCTATTTCAGACTTAAACACCATATGGAACTTGCCTTCAAAATAGCTTTATGATAAATAAAGCGCTCATTGCCTGGATGGTGGAACTGGTAGACACCTGGGACTTAAAATCCCATGACCTTTAGGGTCGTGCGAGTTCGATTCTCGCTCCAGGCACCA
>JACNJZ010000039.1 GCA_014382295.1 Candidatus Desulfobia pelagia
TCTTCGTGGTCAAAAATAATTTTGTCAGTTGAAAAAGCATCAATAAAACCAGGAGAGTGCTTATCCCATGAATGCTGCTGAACTTTTTGTTAAATGCCTGGAAAACGAAGGGGTTGAATACATCTTCGGGGTGCCTGGAGAAGAAAATGCCCATTTCATTATGGCCCTGGAGAACTCACCGATCAAGTTCATTCTCTGCCGCCACGAGCAGGGTGCCGCCTTTATGGCTGACACCTTCGGACGCCTGACAGGAATGGCAGGTGTATGCCTCGGCACACTCGGTCCCGGCGCCACCAATCTTGTAACCGGCGTTGCTGACGCCAACATGGACCGTTCCCCCCTGATAGCCATTACGGGACAGGCGGACAGCCGACGCCAGCATAAGGAAAGCCACCAGAACATGGATGCGGTGCGCATGTTTCGCCCCATTACAAAATGGGCCCAGCCGATTCTCCATTCAATGAATATCCCGGAAGTTGTGCGCAAGGCTTTCAAGCTCGCCATGACAGAAAAACCAGGTGCCTGCCATATAGAGCTGGCCGATGATATTGCAGCCTATGATGTTGAAAATGAGCCTGTACCTGTTGTGTCCCCGAGACGTCCTGTACCGGACGACACCATCATCAATCAGGCAATGACCCTGATCCGTCAGGCAAAAAGACCGATTATCCTTGCCGGCAACGGAGCCATCCGCACCCGCGCCTCCCAGCAGCTCAGAAGGTTCTGTGATGCCACCGGCATCGGTGTCATCAGCACATTTATGGGCAAAGGCTCGGTTTCACGCCATGCCCCCTACTGCCTTTTCACGGTCGGCCTCCAGGCCAATGATCATGGCTGGGTAGCCCTGAACGAGGCTGATCTCATTATTACCCTGGGATATGACCTAGTGGAATATCACCCCAGGCTCTGGAATCAATGCGGCTGTGGCGAAAAACAGTCCAAGATTATCCATATCGATTTTCTCCCGGCAGAGACAGACGACCATTACCGTATTGATGTTGAAATAGTTGGTGATCTGGCACATGCCTTATGGATGCTTAATGAAAGAATCGCCGCTGAAGGAATACCTTCCTTTGATCTTTCAAATCAGGCCAGACAGCGTGAGAACCTGCTGGCTGACTTTGCCGAGCATAAGGATGATGACACCGAGGGCTTCATCAGGCCTCAGAAGGCTCTCTGGGACATCCGTGAAGCAATGGGACCTGACGATATCCTGCTCAGTGATGTAGGCGCTCACAAGATGTGGGTGGCTCGCTATTATCACTGCGATGAACCGAATACATGTCTCATCACCAACGGCTTCTGCTCCATGGGTTTTGCCCTTCCCGGAGCAATAGGCGCCAAACTTGTATACCCTGACCGCCGTGTCCTTGCGGTATGCGGTGACGGCGGCTTCCTGATGAATGTCCAGGAGCTTGAGACAGCCCGGCGCATCGGTGCCAACATCGTCATCGTTATCTGGGAAGACAACGAATATGGGCTTATCAAATGGAAACAGGATAGCCAGTTTGGCACCCATACAGACCTGAGATTCAACAATCCCGATTTTGTCAAACTGGCTGAATCTTTTGACTGCCTGGGAATTAAAGTCGACAACGCCAGAGATCTGAAACCGGCACTGGAGCAAGCCTTCAACTTTGAGCGGCCTGCTCTTGTCGTTATCCCCATTGACTACAGGGAGAACCTGAAACTTTCCCAAAAACTTGGCAATATCCAATGTCCCATATGAGGTTTTTATGAAAGTTTTAAGTGTTAAGTTTTAAGTTTTAAGTTGATTGTATTGCTAAAATAGAAACCCTTACTTAGAGAGTTATATTGCATGCTGAAAAGCACCTACCCTTACTACCTGGGCAATTCCCCAGAGAGCCCCAATTCAGACCTTGAGGTCCGTGATAAATACACCGGTGAGGTCGCCACCCGGGTTGCACTTGCCGGTGAAGAAGCTATAGACAAAGCTATTTCCATGGCGGTGGATGCTGCAAAACCAATGTCTCAGCTTCCGGCCTGGAAACGCCAGGAAGTACTTGAACATTGCGTGTCCCGCTTCAGGGAAAGATCTGAAGAGCTTGCCGTTGCCCTCTGCATAGAAGCCGGCAAACCGATAAAAGACAGCCGCGGCGAGGTTACCAGGCTTATCGAAACCTTCAAGATTGCCGCCGAGGAAAGTGTCAGGATATCAGGCGAATATCTTGAGCTTGACCGCAGTCCCCGGACAACCGGATATTCCTCCTTTACAAGAAGGGTTCCCATTGGCCCATGCTCCTTTATTTCGCCTTTCAATTTTCCACTGAACCTTGCGGCCCATAAAGTGGCACCGGCTCTTGCCTCTGGCTGTCCGTTTATCCTCAAACCTGCCAGCCTGACACCCATTGGCGCCCTCATCATCGGAGAAACCCTCGCCGAAACCGACCTGCCGCCGGGAGCGTTTTCTATTCTTCCCTGCCGGCGTGACGGCGCCAGGCTTTTCACAGAAGATGACCGCCTTAAGCTGCTGAGCTTTACCGGCTCGCCAGACGTCGGATGGGCATTGAAAGCCAAAGCAGGCAAGAAAAAAGTAGTCCTGGAGCTTGGCGGCAATGCCGCCTGCCTGGTAGACCATGATGCTGACCTGGATGATGCTGTCCAGCGCATCGTATTTGGTGCCTTTTATCAATCAGGCCAGAGCTGTGTTGGAGTTCAGCGCATTCTGGTGCATGATGAGGTCTATGATGCCTTCCGGGATAAACTTGTTGCCGCAACGATCAAGCTGAAAACCGGGGATCCCAAGGACGAAGAAACATTTATCGGGCCGCTCATCACAGAAAAAGAGGCCATTCGTCTTGAAGAGTGGATTAAAAACGCAGAAGCACGAGGCGGTCAAATATTATGCGGCGGCACTCGCAATGGAGCCCTTCTTGAAGCCACCCTCATGGACAATGTCCCGCCGACTGAAGACATTTGCATCAAGGAGGCCTTCGGGCCTGTTGCTGTGCTTTCCCGGTTCAGTGACTACTCCCAGGCCCTTAACGAGATGAACAACAGTGTCTTCGGCCTGCAGGCCGGCATTTTCACCAGAGACATCTATCGGGCCCAGCTTGCCTGGGAAAAACTTGACGTTGGCGGTGTTATCATAGGAGATGTTCCCTCATGGCGGGCCGACCAGATGCCCTATGGCGGCGTCAAAGACAGCGGCCTTGGCCGTGAAGGCATCCGCTATGCCATTGAAGACATGACTGAAATCAGGCTTATGGTGGTACGTAAACTGCTAGTATAACCCTGAAGATATTCAATCATTACAGAATACCAGAAAAGGGGACAGATTTATTTTTTTCATGGTGTATTGTTTCACATCGTTTAGAAAATAAATCAAAAAATAAATCTGTCCCCTTTTCTCTTCTCTTGTCTTCTCTTTTTTTTTCTGTGCATAATTAATAGATACGAGCTTAACGAAATCTTAAAAAAATGACTGACATGAGACGATTCACAATCCTCTTTTTTACATTTCTTTCCCTTGCTGTACCGTTAACTTCCAGGGCTCATACCCCCTACAAACCAGACCTGGCCCGTGAGGAAGAGGAGATGATTGATCTCTTTTATGAAATGAGCAGTCTCCCTACACGAACCCCGCAGATGGTCACCGAGGTCCCTGCTCTCATGACCGTCATTACGGCTGAAGAAATCAGACAGATGGGGGCTCGGGATATGAGGGATATTCTTGCCAGTATTCCCGGAATGCAACTTGGGATAAGTGCAGTAGGATATTCCCAGATAACCTTCAGGGGAATGGCATCCCACGGTGCCGAAAAAATAAAATTCATGATTGACGGCCATGATGTTGATATTAGTGTAACCGGAGGGGCCTCTCTTCTCTTCAGTGATTTGTCAGTTGATTATATCGAAAAAGTTGAAATCCTGCACGGTCCGGGATCTGCTCTTTATGGAAGCGATGCCTTGCTCGGAGTGGTTAACATTGTTACCCGCAAGGAACTGAATCAGTATGCTGCGTCCGTCACCACCCGATTCGGCTCTCATGACAGCCAGCGATACAACATGGAATTTGGACGTTCCTATAGCGCTGTCCACTTATGGTCCAATGTAAATTACTTCACCACCAATGGCGCCGATGTTTCAATCGAAAAAGACGGCCTTTCCGGAACCTCTCTTAACGACACCGTTTCCAATGCTCCAGGAAATACAAATGAATGGGTAGAACGAACCGATATTTCTTTCGGCGCTGGTCTTGGCAACTGGCATTTCCAGGCACAGTACCTCAACCATAATGACGGCGGCTTCTACAATCCCGGTTTTTCCCTTACTGACGAGACGGTTATCGGCCGTGACTACTTCTGGAGTGACCTGAGCTGGAAAGATGATTTTCTCGATGACACGCTTACTTTCCAGGCAAAATTCATATTTAACCGCTATAGTCATGATTATGATATCCTTCTGCAGCCCCCAGGTTTTTCAAAACCTGGTCCTATACCCTTTCCTGACGGCATGCGATCCATTACAAAGGCTGAACTGGAAGATTTTGGTGCTGAGGCCCAGGCGGATTTCTACCTTGCTGAAGACCATATTGTCACCATAGGAGGCGAGGTTAAAAAAACACGGCTCTTTGACGTTTCCCATGACACCAACTACGACTCAACCGGTCCCCTGCCCGGAATCCAGGACGTCAGCGATTCCTTTAACTGGATGACCGAGGCTGACCGGACCTTCTACAGTTTCTTTGCACAGGATCAATGGCAGATTCAAGATGATCTCCTTGCCACCATTGGCGGCCGCTACGACCATTACGACGATTTCGGCAGTGCCTTTTCTCCCTCACTGGGACTCAACTGGCAGTTTCATCCGGAATGGCATCTTAAACTGATGTATGGTGAAGCCTTTCGGGCCCCGAGTTTCAGGGAACTATATAAACAGGAAGCAGGCACACCGTTACTTGGCGACTCGAACTTGAATGCTGAAGATGTGCAGACATGGCAGGCCGCTATTGAGTGGCTCCATGACCCTGACTTTTCACTCTCCGTATCTGCGTACTGGAATGAGTATGATAACACCATTCTTACAGAAGAAGGAGCTTCGCTGAAAACATTTACAAACGGGGATGAAAGCCGCTCAAAAGGTATAGACCTGGGAGGCAGATACCGTCTTCCTCCGGCAATGCCTGACATAACCATCTTCGGTTCCGTTTCCTATATAGATGCAGAACAGGATAACGGTGACGAAAGCCCCGGAGTCGCATCCTGGCTCGCCACGGCCGGTTTTAACTGGAGGTTCGCTCAATTCTGCGCATTAAACATAAATTGCCGATATGTCGGAGAGACCCCCCTGGAAAAAGATGATCCCCGAGATGATGTCGACGACTACATACTCACAGATGCTGCTCTCACCATTGAGAACGGCCTGGGCCATTACCCCGGTCTTGACGCCGGCATTTCAATACACAATCTTTTCGATATCCACTATGCATATCCGGAACTCACAGGCAAACTTCCTGACAATTTTGAACGTCCAGGGGTCACAGCCGAAGTCTGGATAAAATATAGCTTTTAATATGGCTAAAATCTTTTCTCTACATACGATACTGCTCTTTCTGGCTTTTCTTTTTTTCTTCATTGCCATTCCATCCCCGGCCATGACAAAGATAGGAATAGTGTATCGGGGCGACATCACTCTTCACCAGCAGCTTGCCGAAGAGCTCTCCTCCGCCATTCAGGCAGACAACAACTACACCACTGTCTTGTGGAAACTGCATTCTGATTTGACAGAAAAAGACCACCTGTTTTTCCGAGATGAACAGCTCACTCAACTCATCGCCATTGGCGATCTTGCCCTTTCTTTCTGCATGGAAAACAATCATGACCTTCAAGGAATCTTCCTTCTGGTCTCCAGCAATGAACTTGCACGGCAGGCTGAATTACTCCATTGGCAGGGTGCCCGTATCTGGGCACCCATGATTGAACAATTTACCAAGGCCAGAGAAATCCTTCCCAACATACGAACAGTAGGTGTGCTTATCAGTCCTACCTGTCAGGCCGATAAAGTTCTGCTAAATAAAACAGCCAGCGAACTCGGATTTAGCCTGAATCTCATCACAGTAGAAAACCGACGACAGATTCTTCCTTCACTTTCCAGAATATTCCAGCAAAACGATGCCATCCTCATGTTGCCTGATCCTGGACTGATGAACAACGTTGTCCTTACAGAAATGCTTCGTCTTCAAAAGAGACATCGCACCCCCCTTATTGCTGTCTCAAAGCGGTTTGTTGATGTTGGCGCCTTCATGAGCGTTGATTACAGGTTGGAAGAACTACTCGATAAAATTGCCCAAAAAATCAGACAACCCTTTGCTGAAGATGCTGAACCCCCATTACCGCATTGCTGTCTTATCGTCCATATTAACAATAAGGTCGCTGAGCAATTAAGAATATCAATACCAACAGCCAACACAGGAACACGTATTGAATTTATCGTTAAGAATACAGGTGACCAGACATGATGCGACGTTCTTTCATCCCCCAGACCATGCTGGGACAAATTCTTTCCGGTTTCAGCCTTGTACTCGTCGTCTTTACTTTTGGACTTCTTTCCACTCATGGCTATTTCGAGTCACGTTTTTTTAAAGAACTTGAAAATGAAAAGGGTCGCAACATGGTCATAATGCTCGCAGAAATTTCGGCTACCGGACTGTATACCGAAAGCGGTTTCCTTATAGAGCCACAGGTAAACACAATTTTCAACCGACCTCTGGTAACAAATATATCTCTATACCGGGCCGATGGCAGCCTCTGGATGCACAAGAAGAAAGAGAGCTATACTCTGCCTACACTTTCGCCTGACGAGGTAAAACAACTCCTCAAAAAAGATCAGTTTCCTCCGGAACCTCACATTCAGGGTGACAACATACGTTTCTCCGTGCCGGTTAAACTTATAAACCTGGAAGTCTTTCCCTCTGAAGACAAAACAAACGAAGAAGTCCTCGGTCTCGTCAGTGTTTCCATTTCCAAAAATTATTATGGTTCCCTGGTAAAAAAGGGGCAACTTCTTGACCTTGGCTCCATAAGTATTGCAGCCCTTTTTGCTGCAATTGTTTCCTTATGGCTGGCAAGAAAGCTCTCCACACCTGTTCACCAGCTTACAGAAGGCGCTAAACGCATCACTGAAGGTAAATTTGATGAAAAAATTTCATCCGATACAAAAGGGGAACTTGCCGAACTCATAAAAAATTTCAACCAAATGCAGGAATCCCTGAAGGAACGGGAACAACTCATAAACGAACTCCAGCAATCCCAGAAACTTGAGGCAATAGGAACACTCGCCGGCGGAATTGCTCACGACTTCAATAACATTTTGAGTGCAATTATCGGTTATGGAGAACTGACCCAGAAACGCCTTCCTGAAGATTCACAGGAACATCAATATGTCCGCCATATTCTCAAGGCTGGTGGACGTGCTAAGGATCTGGTTTCCCAGATTCTTACCTTCAGCAGACAATCTCAACCGCGACAGCAGCCAATAGATATTGAACCAATCACCAAAGAGGTCCTAAAACTTCTCCGGGCATCACTCCCTTCTAATATTGAAATCAAAAGCAATGTCAATACAGGAGGAAAAATGATACTGACGGATCCAACACGCATTCATCAGATCATAATGAATCTTTGCACAAATAGCTTTCATGCCATGGAAGAGGAAGGAGGTCTTCTTGAGGTAAACCTCCTCCAGACTTCAATTGATAAGGATCAGGCCGACTCAACTCCTGATTTAAATCCCGGAGACTATCTCCATCTTTCAATTACAGATAATGGCTGCGGCATTGAACAGGATATCCTGGACCGAATATTTGATCCTTTTTTCACAACCAAAGAACGGGGAAAAGGAACCGGTATGGGGTTATCGCTTGTTCATGGAATAATCAAAGAAAGCAGCGGCTGTATTACTGTTGACAGTGATGTCGGCAAAGGAACCAGCTTCAATCTTTATTTTCCTGTTTTAAAAGAAAGCTATGGGGAAGACGCATCCCATCTTTTCCCGTCAATACAGAAGGGAAGCGGCAAAATACTGCTTGTTGACGACGAGGAAGAAATAAGCACAATGGCCAGAAAGATGGTCGAGTTCCTCGGCTACGAAGTAACCACCTGCACATCAAGTGTCGAGGCCTTTGAAATCTTTGAAGCCCAACCGGATGAGTATGATCTCGTTATTACGGACCAGACCATGCCTGTGATGAGCGGAACACAGCTCACACAAAACCTGCTTTCAATCCGGCCGGATCTCCCTGTCATTCTCTGCACAGGTCACAGCAATGTCGTCTCCGCAGAAAATGCCGCGGACTTCGGCATCCGGGAGTTCATCATGAAACCTTACACCCTGCAGAAATTCTCCAACACCATCCACAAGATACTTGGACAGAAATAGGTGATGGCTGATGGCTGGATAGAAAAGGGGACAGATTTATTTTTTAATGATACATCATTAAAAAATAAATCTGTCCCCTTTTCTCCCCCTCATTATTATCCTTGTCTCAAATTCAAACATGTGTTTTAATCGATCGTATTAAATGTTTGTTGATGTTTCTTCTTTCAATCTCCAAAACGATTATGACCCAAACCGATACCAGACAACGCATCATTGATGCGGCAGAACAGCTTTTTGCCGAGAAAGGTTTTAATAACACGACCATGAGAGCCATTACCGGCATGGCAGATGTCAATCTCGCCGCCGTCAATTATCACTTTGGCTCGAAAGAATCCCTACTGCAGGAAGTCTTTGAGCGTCATATTCTGCCCCTGAACAAAGAACGGCGAAGACGGCTGGAAGCAGTACGGGCGGCAACCATGATAAAAAAGGAACCATTAAAGGTTCGGGAAGTGCTCACCGCTTTTATCTCGCCGACTTTGAAACTGCGCGACGCCGGCCCTTCTGCCCGCAATTTCCTCAGTCTTGTCGGCCGTTCGTTATCGGATGCCGATGATACACCGCGCCGCATTTTTTTCACCAATATGCGGCCTATTTTTGAACTGCTTTTTGACATGATGTGTGAGGCTCTTCCTGAAACACCTCCTGGCCATGTATGCTGGAGGCTCCGATTTGCCCTCAGCTCAATGGGCCAGGTACTCATAGGAACGGACTTTACCAGTGCACTATTTCCCCAGGCTGATGCACATCAGACAACCCAGCAGATCGAAGAACTTCTTCTCGATTTCATTATTCCCGGCATGGAGGAATCCCATTGAAAAAAATAATATACATAGCGCTCTTTATGCTTCTCAGCGGCTGCAGTTTGCTTCACAAACCTCAACCTCCTGAGATGCTGCCAGGTATGCCGGAAAGCTATCCCCTCGCACAAGATCAAAGCAATACCAGCTATTCCCTTGATCGCTGGTGGGAAAACTTCAACAATCCCCAGCTCAACCAATTCATGGAGCAGGCTTTTACGGGAAATCTTGATATCAAACAGGCAGTGGCCAGAATGAAACAGGCCCAATCCCTTTACCTGCAAAGCAGAGCCGGAAGCCTTCCCTGGCTCAACATCGAAGGCAGCGGCGGCAGAAGCAGACAACCGGGCTTTCAAGGCCCTGTGACCGATTCCACATACCGCGGCAGCCTGGTTGCCGGATATGAAATAGATGTATGGGGTAAAATCGGCTCCCAGCAGGATGCTGCGCTGCTCCGCTCCGAAGCAAGTGAAGCAGAAATCCGAAGCCTGTTTCTCTCCCTTTCCGCCCAGGTCGCTGAAACATGGTTCCGGATAAGCGAGCTGCAGGAACAACTGCAGCTCACCGATGCAATAATAACATCCAGGGCTGACAGTCTTGATCTTGTCGAAACCAGATATCAGGCAGGCCTAATCTCTTCCCTGGATGTATACCAGGCCAGACAGTCTCTCAGCAATGCCAGGACAAAAAGACCGCCATACGCATACAACCTGAAGACATCAGAACATGCACTGGCTGTTCTTGCCGGAAGCTGGCCGGGAGAAATAAGCAGCACCACATCCTGGAATCTCCCTGACATTGAAGCATCTTTTCCCGCAGGACTGCCTTCCGAACTTGTTACAACCAGGCCCGATATTGAAGCTGCCTACCTGAAACTTCAAGCCGCCGACCATGATGTCGCTGCTGCCGTCGCCAATCGTTTTCCCTCTTTTTCATTAACAGGTTCCTACGGGGGGAGCAGCAACGAACTCGACACCCTGCTCAACAGCAGCAATATCCTGTGGAACGCCCTTCTTTCCATTTCCCAATCCATTTTTGACGGCGGCCGCAAAAAGCAGGAGGCAGAACGGACACAATATGTCGTTGAAGAACGTTTGGCTGGCTGGCACAGTACCGTCCTAAAAGCCTTCCAGGATGTTGCCGATGCCCTGGCTGCCGAAAACGACGCGAAACAGAGCCTGGAACTGCAAAACAACCTGATGACCGCATCCCGCGACACCCTGCGCGTATCCGAAGACCAGTACCAGCAGGGCCTGGTTGATTACCTGACAGTTCTCACTGCCCAGGCAGCATACAACGAAGCCCAGCGCAACCTCGTCACAGCCCGAAGAAATCAGGTAGCAGCCCGCATCAGCCTGGCCAGAGCCCTCGGCGGGAAGTGGATGAACACTGAATTGGAAAAAGCTGTTAGCCGTTAGCTCATAGCTCATAGCTCATAGCTGACCAAAACATTTTCAATTTTCAATTTTCAATTCTCAATTATTCAACATCATGTCAAACAAAACAAAAAAACTACTGAAAATCATCCTGCCGATCCTCATTATTGTCGTCGGAGTTGTTGCTGCAAAACAATTGATGCGGATGCGCACGGCTCCCGATAAAGCAGAGAAACCTGTCCTGGGGACATTGGTGAGAACGGTAGAGGTAACACAGTCCGATGTTCCGATTATTATCTCTGCAACAGGAACCGCGCAGTCCCGAAGGGTCGTTGACATCACCCCCCAGGTAAGTGGCAAGATTTCCTGGATTGCTCCTTCGTTTATTGCCGGCGGATTTTTCCGTGAGGGTGACCCGTTGTTTTCCATTGAAAAAGACGATTATGAACTTGATCTGGAAAAAGCCGGTGCTGAACTGGCCATGGCAGAGCTCGAACTTGCCCGGGTTGAAAGCCAGGCCGCTGTCGCCAGGCAGGACTGGCACAACCTGCACCCGGACACCTTACCAACCCCCCTCGTTGTCTATGAGCCCCAGGCAAAAAGTGCCCAGGCCCGCGTTGCAGCTGCAAAGGCAACCATCCGCAGGGTGCGGCTTGATCTGAAACGAACATCCTTTCTCGCCCCCTTTAATTGTCGCGTCCGCAGTGAGTCCGTCGATATCGGCCAGTATATCCGCAGCGGTTCTCCTGTGGCTCAAATTGCCGGCACATCCTCAGCAGAAGTAATTGTTCACCTGTCTCCGGATGTACTGCAGTGGCTTAATTTCCCTGACACCTCAAAACCAGATAAGGGAAGCGCCGCCACAGTAATTTTTTCAGGGTCCGAAAACAACAAGAAATGGCAGGGATACATTGACCGCTCCCTCGGTGAAATTGATGCACGCAGCCGCATGGTTGGCGTTGTCATCACAGTAGACGATCCATACAGCCTTACAAAAGAGGATCCATTTAACCTTCCCCTTGCTGAAGGCTTGTTTGTCACAGTCGACATCGAAGGCAGACCCCTGAAGAATGCCTTTCAAATTCCACGATCAGCACTGAGGGACGGGTCAACTGTCTGGCTGGTGACAGAAGGCGACCAGCTTACAATCAGACCGGTCACAGTCAGCCGAAAAAACCAAAATTCAGTCCTTGTTCGGGAAGGACTTGAAGATGGTGCCCGGGTTATCACTTCCGGAGTAAATGGCGCCGCCAATGGCATGCAACTGCGTATAATCTCCGGGGAGGAGTCTCAATGAAAGGGATCATCCACTGGATGGCCTCAAATCATGTGGCCGCCAACCTCCTCATGTTTGTTTTCTTAGTAGGAGGGTTGATAATAGGCAAATCCGTCAAACAGGAGGTCTTTCCTGAAATTGAGATGGATCGAATCCAGGTGTCTGTCGTCTATCCAGGGGCCGGACCGGAAGAGATTGAGGAAGGCATCATTCTCAAGATAGAAGAAAGTCTCACAGGAGTTGACGGCATCAAACAGGTTACAGCCACCGCCTTTGAAGGCAGCGGCAGTGTCATTGCTGAAATCTACTCCGATGAGGATGCCGACCAGATCCTGCAGGATATTAAAAGTGAAATAGACCGCATTACCACCTTTCCCGAGGATGCCGAAAAAGCTGTTATTTCAAAAATGCTGAACCGGCGGGAAGTCATTTCCCTTGTCATATACGGAGACATCCCGGAACGCAGTCTTCGTGAACTCGCCGAAGAGGTCAGGGACGATCTGCTCGATTTCGACAATATTACCCAGGTGGATCTGGGAGGCGTCCGTCCCTATGAAATATCGATTAATATCAACGAAGATACTCTGCGTCGATACAAACTTACCCTTGAAGAGGTTGCCCAGCGTATCCGGCAGGCATCCCTTGACCTTCCCGGCGGCACCATAAAAACAGACCGCAGTGAAATTCTCATCCGCACCAAGGAACGGCGGGATTTCGGTCCAGGCTATGAGGAGATTAGACTGCGCAGCGGTATAGACGGCAGTGAAATACGCCTGGGGGATATTGCTGATATCAACGATGGTTTTGAAGAAAGTGATCTCTCTGCTCTTTTTGACGGCAAACCAGCCTCAATGGTCAAAATATTCAGGATTGGCAACCAGAAACCAACGGAAATATCAGACATTGTTCTGGAGTATATTACAAAAAAACAAACCCAGCTTCCACCTTCCGTCCGCATCGCCGACTGGAACGACACCTCGCAGATTTTCCAGAGCCGCATGCAGCTCCTCCTGAAGAATGCCGGTCTTGGCCTTGCACTGGTTCTCATTGTCCTTGGACTTTTTCTTGAAGTGCGTCTCGCTCTCTGGGTTATGCTGGGTATACCTATTTCATTTATCGGGTCCATGCTGCTCATGCCGGGGTTAGATATTTCCATTAATATGATCTCCCTTTTTGCCTTTATCATGGCGCTGGGTATCGTAGTAGACGATGCAATTGTTGTCGGTGAAAATGTTTATGAACACCGACAGCGGGGAAAACCCTTTCTTCAGGCTGCTGTGGACGGCACCCTTGAAGTCTCCACTCCGGTCATCTTTGCCATCCTGACCTCAATTGCCGCCTTTACGCCCCTTCTCCATGTAACCGGAACCATGGGCAAATTTATCCGGGTAATTCCCCTGGTAGTCATATCCATTCTGCTTATCTCCCTTGTCGAATGCCTGTTTGTCCTGCCGGCCCATCTTTCTTTTCGCAGGAAAGAACTCAAAGAGAACTCCCTCCTGGCTCGTCTCGATAAAATTCGCGCAACTTTCGGAACGCAGCTTACCCGGTTTATCAGCGGCCCATATCACCGTTTTCTGAAGCTGAGCCTGCATTTCCGATATACTACCGTGGCAGTTGCTGTCTGTGTTCTCGCTATCACTTTCGGTGTTGTCGGAGGCGGTATTATCAAGTTTCGTTTTATGCCGAAAGTTGCCGGCAACACGGTAAAAGCCAACCTGGAGATGATTTCCGGCACTCCGGCTTCCCGTACTGCCCAGGCCCAACAGCACTTATTCAACCAGGCCCTGCAAGCCATCGAGGAATTTGAGGAAAAACGCGAAGAAAAAATCCTGCGCCACGCCTATTCAGTTACAGGCGGAACACTTGCAACAGGGGGTCCCCAGGGAGGCAGCGGTTCAGAAGCTGCCAACCTCGCTGGAGTTGAACTCTTTCTCACCCCCAGTGAAGACCGCATTACAAGCTCGGAGGAAATAGGACGGCGTTGGCGCCAGCTTGCTGGAGATATTCCAGGAACCCACTCTCTGTCTTTTGCATCCAACCTGGTACATATGGGAGCCAATATAGATGTTCGATTTGCCCATGAAAGTTTTGAGGTATTGAAAAAAGCCTCTGAACGTCTCCAGGGATCACTGGCTGATTATCCAGGAGTTAACGATATCGCCAGTAATTTCAGTCTTGGCAAAAGGGAGCTTAAAATTACCCTCCGGCCCGAAGCCCGAACTCTCGGGATTACTGAAGAACAGCTGGGCCGACAGCTTCGCAGTGCCTTTTATGGCGCGGAAGCTTTGAGGCTTCAGAGGGGTCGCAATGAGGTCAAAGTAATGGTTCGTTATCCCGAAGATGACCGCCGCCACCTCGAAGATCTTGAAAAAATGCGGATCCGGACTCCGGATGGTGGTGAGATACCACTCTATCAGGCTGCCTGGGTCCAGGAAGGATACAGCTACAGTTCCATTCACCGCAGTGACAGAAAACGTGTCATCAACATTACTGCAGATGTCGACAGCACAAAGGCAAATGCCGAAGAAGTTATACTGGAACTGCAGAAAACAATTCTGGCCGAACTGAAAACCGACTATCCGGGTCTCGGTATTGATCTCGAGGGTGAATCAAAAGAAAGGCGGGATTCCATGGGAAGCATGGCCCAAGGATTTATGATGGCCCTGCTCTTTATTTATGCCCTGCTGGCCATACCATTCCGCAGTTACAGTCAGCCGCTGCTCATCATGGCTGCCATTCCATTCGGCATTATAGGAGCAATCTTCGGTCACATGATCATGCGTTACGACCTGAGCATCATGAGTATGTTCGGTATTGTTGCCCTTTCCGGTGTAGTGGTCAACGACTCGCTGCTCCTGATCGATTATGCCAATACCCGTCGAAAAAAGGGAATAGACAAGCTGCAGGCCATTATGGATGCCGGTGTCCGCCGTTTCCGGCCCATTCTGCTGACCTCGCTCACCACCTTTTTTGGCCTGTCACCCATGATTCTGGAAACGAGCACCCAGGCAAAATTCCTCATACCCATGGCAATCAGTCTGGCATTCGGCATCATGGCCGCCACCGGCATCACCCTGCTCCTCATCCCTTCGCTCTATCTTATCCTTGAGGATTTCCGACACATGCTGGGATTTCGCGATGAGGAAATTCACAATGATGAAACAGCCGATCTTCCACTCCCACAGGAATAAACCTGTAAAAACTGAGATCTGACCGGACAGTTTTCAACTGCAAGTTTCAGTTATAGCCAACAACTGTGAGCCGAAATGTCTTATTTTGGAAACAACATATCCTTACCAATATTACAACCTGCCGTTATCATAAAGAAAAATCCATATTGAGTTGTCACTTTTTTGCGACCTTTTTTTTAAACCTTAAAAAAGGTATGCAAAAAAGTTCTCTATCACAATACCAAAACAGATAAAAACCAACAGTCCACAATCAACGAAAACCCCACAACTACCT
>JACNJZ010000012.1 GCA_014382295.1 Candidatus Desulfobia pelagia
TGGAGTAGCCTGAGTAGTTACCAAAAAAGCTCGTATATCATAAATATCAGCCAGCTCCTCTGGACTCATTTCCGTTACAACTGCTCCCTTGTGAGGATAAAGCATCACCAACCCTTCGGCTTCAAGATCGCGAAGCGCTTCTCGGACAGGCATTGTGCTGACCTCGTATTGGGCGGCAATATCTTCTAAGCGCAGTCGTTCGCCAGGTTTGTAAATCCCGCGGACGATCTCTTCTCTGATCAGTTCAACCAAACCGCTTTTTACAGTTCTAGTCAGTTGGGCCATCATAATAAACCTCCCGCTCCAATACTTCCTCCAGAGAAATTTGAAACACCAAACCCAGAAGGATAAAATTTATAAATTGATCCCAAGACCAATTATTCTCTTGCAAGATCAGCATTTGAGTGATATTATAACACAATAATTGATATTTGATCAAATATCAAATATCTGACTTTCGTCTTAATTTTCTAGATTTTCAGGAAGAAAGGAGCTAAATATGCGCGCAGCAGGACGTTTTGTTGTAGAGACCCACGCCCATATTTCCACCCTCTACAAACCAAAGGGTGAATATGAAGGGGTCTGGAATGGATTGCCATCTGGTCCCGGAGATGGCGAAGTTGAAGTTTTTGATAATTCACCTCTTTGCCTGTACGATATGGAAAGATATGGCGTAGATATGTGCCTGCTCAAACCCAGTATGCCGGGTACATCCAATGAATTTCAAGCCGATTTGGTGAAACGCTATCCTGATAAGTTTCGAGCCTTCTGCGCCGACCAAAACGTACGCAAGGCTGTCGCCCGCGGTGAAGCAAACTGGACCCTGAAAGCCGCCGCAGATGAGATCGAAGCTGCGCTAAAGACCGGAAATTATATTGGCATTGGCGAGTTCCTTCCCAGGGACTGGACCAAGGGCAAGATCTATTCCTACGAAGAACGGTACAAGGAATGCAGGGTTTTCTTTGAATTAGCCCGGGATTACGAGGTCACGGTTGATTACCATGAGTTCACCTGGGATTACTACTGGGATCCATATTCTCTCCTGAACCAGCTCAACAGAGAATTCCCGGATGTCTCAGTGATCATCAATCATGGCGGTTATTCGATCGGCCATTACACAATGGCAGATGAAGCCATCCGCAAAGCCTGTTATGTAGCCGCGTTTGGAACTGGTGCAGAGCGCAAGATCTTCCTTGAGACCGGAACCTGGCCAGCGGAGTACTACTTCCTGGCTCTGGATGATCCCAATATAGGACCTTCCCAGTTGCTGTGGGGCAGCGACTACGGAAATGTGCCGCAATATATCATTAATCAACCAGGAAAGAACCCCTCCACCTTTACCTCATCCATGAAACGCTGGCCCGCTGTTCCAACCTATCAGGTTGATTACTGGGGCTGGGGACTGCACCAGATCGACAAACTCAGGGATCATCTCACCCAGGACGAGATCAACCTGATCCTGGGCGGCAACGCAGCCCGCTTGTGGAACCTGCCAGTTCCTCATGAACGTATGTTCCCCGAAGGCCGGCCGGATATCTGGGGCGTGTTCTATCAGGACACAGTCCCATACATCAAACGCGAGAACGTGATCAAACCGGACTACCCGGACGAGAAATAGGATTTTTCGATAACTTTGGATTAGTACCAGAATATTATAAAAGGAGAATGGCAGTTAATATTTTGCCACTCTCCTTTTTATGATCAACTACCCCCAACTCAAAATGTGTCCCAGGTCCTTTTCCGGTGTGACAATGATAGCATCCTCTGGACACTCAATCACACATAATTCACATAACTGGCAATCTTCAGGATATATAATTACCGGCTTCAACTCTTCATCATTCCAGCGAATGACATCCATAGGACAAATTTCATAACAGGTTTTACAGCCCTGACAAAGCATCAAATCAATTTTAGTAATCGTCATGTAAATTTCCTTTAAAGTTGTCTGGTCCTTCAGATCATTTATCAGTAGGAAAAGCATGGGGATATCGCTTCTCAACTGGTAAAGACAAATTTGGCCACCATTCTTCCGGAATCGGTTTCTTGAAAGTTATCATCTTTCCGTTTTCTTCTTTTAGCACCACCCAGGCCAGCCAGTCTGGATCATCTCTTTGGGGATAATCTTCCCGGTAATGACAGCCCCTGCTTTCAGTACGGTAAACAGATGATCTCAATCTCATTTCGGCATTCAACACCATATTACGAACCTCATGAGCCTGGCGTAATTCATGAGGATCTTTGGCGAAGATCTTTGGCACCAGATGATCACGAATAAATTCAACCAGTGTCAATGTGGCTTCCAAGCGATCGCCGTTTTTAATATACATAATAAAGTAAGGCATCATCAAGTTCTGAAGTAACTGGGTCACCCAGCGAGGGCTGTAACCGCCTTTGCGCTTAAGGGGAACCAGAAACTCTTCTACCAGATCCTCGATCACCCCTTCATCAATTTGAGTTAAATCCATTTGGGAGGCATACAGCGCTGCTGCAATCCCTGCACGTTTGCCCGTTATAGCACAGCTTGAGATCGAAGTGCCAATGGCAGCATATAATGCACCAGTTTGCATATTTCCCAGTGAATCTCCGGCTGCATATAAACCGGGCATATTGGTTGAGCAATCCGTATTTCCCGGCCAAATACCTTCTGCCTTATGAACCGACATCCCCGAGGAAGCTCCACCCACACGTTCTTCCTGCTTCCCTTTTCGATTTCCGATAATAGGCGCCCGACCTGCATGGGCCTCGAATTCCATATCCAACCAAAGTGTCCCAACCCCGATTAACTCTTTCCCTTCAGCGTTTCTATTCGGCCCACCTGGAGGGCCGGCCATCACTCGCTCTTCACCAGGTCTTGAAGGCAGCGGCGGACCAAACATACCTGTGGAAAACCCTTGGTAGGCGGGGTGTTCCTGATTTGTACTGTGAGTGTCTGTATACTCCTTACCGGTGATCTCTGCACCGACCCGGTAAGCCATCGCGTCACCATCAGAGGTCAATCCTTGTATC
>JACNJZ010000011.1 GCA_014382295.1 Candidatus Desulfobia pelagia
GGACTCCTCCGACATCACCACAAGAAACTCCCCTCACCAAATAAAGGAAAATTTCCCCCGGCCCGTTCCTATAAAAACAACATTTCGTCCTGGTGGTGGGAAAAAATTTGCGGAATTTGAATTGTGGGGGAAATAAAACCGCCAGTACGGCACAAAATTCTTAGCTGTTATGCCCACCAATTTATATGGTCCTGGTGATAATTATGATTTGCAAAACTCCCATGTCCTGCCTGCCTTGATCCGTAAATTCCACTTGGCGAAACTCGCATCAAAAGGTGACATTGCTGGAATTGAAAGAGATGAAAAAATAAACGGCCCGATCTCTCAAGATATTCGAGAAGCGATTTGTTTCTCCTCTGCCAACTGTCAACTGCCAACTGAAAACTCATCACCAAAAGTCGTAATCTGGGGGACAGGAACAGCACGCCGGGAATTTCTCTACAGTGATGATATGGCAGAAGCCTGCCTTCACCTTGTGAAGCTGCCCGATGATCAATATGCCTCACTCTTCACTCCTCACTCTCCCCCTCTAATAAACATCGGTTGGGGTGAAGACCAAACTATTAAAGAACTGGTCTCCCTGGTCCAACAGGTGGTTGGCTTTCAGGGGGGAATCCATTGGGACACAACAAAACCTGACGGCACCCCTCAGAAACTTCTTGCTGTCAGTAAACTGTTTTCTATGGGCTGGCAACCGCAAATATCACTTCCCGAAGGTGTAAAAAAGGCATACCTAGATTTCCTTACCCGAGAACCCAAGTCCTGAGAATTTACTTCTTTCTGCCGACTGCAAACTTTCTTTTGAGCCCTCAGCCCTTTCATTTCCCTCCTTGCCTTTTTAATATCGCAAGTATATTATTGTTTTAACAGTAAAATACATCGAAAAGGAGTTGTTTCGGGAGATATTTCTCGAATAATCAGAAGGTTAGTTTAGTTTGCCCTAAGCCTCGACAAATTCGGCACACTAGCCAAAAGACGGAAAATGCTAAAAAAAGATGAGGGCAGCTTAGAGAAGATCATGAAAAAAAAAGTAACAGATCAAAATAATGTATATGTTTCAGAACCAGGTGAAGAGGCTTTGGCAATACTGATAAAAGAGGCTGGTGTTGAAGCACGGGCGCGAAAAAAGCAGGCAATGGCGATTCATTTCCAAAAACTTCATGCTGCCGTTTGTGACAAGCCGGTTTCAACCAAACAGGCTCACCCGTTATGAAGCCAAGGCTTATTGTTGTCGCTGGACCTAATGGAGCAGGGAAGACAACTATAAATGACGTTGATCCGATACAATTATTCAGGACTGTAGATGGGGAAATAGTAAGATATTATAATGAGTTAATCCCATGGGCAAAAGATTTGGCAGAGCAGATTGCCAAGCAATCAAGAAACAGTTCCTAAGCACTGACCCTGTTTCTCATTATAATGGTTTTCATCCTCGTTGGTAACTTCTCCAAAAGTGGTGGTAAGTAGTTGTTTTTGACTTTCTGGATTCCGGCTAAAAGCATAACGGAATGACGTATTTACGGGAAGTTACTGTTGTTATCCTCGAGTGTTGTTATCGGGGATCCAGGAGCTTCACCACTACTTTTGGAGAAGTTACCCTAGTTGAGCACTCTGGGTTAATCTGCTATGTTCATGTGAAAAGATTGTATTCTCATGCAGACAATTATATTTTGTCAAATATACCCTTTTGCTCATAAGGAGGATGAAATGGCTACGTTACAAGTCAGGTCAATCGAAAATCAGTTATATGAGGCTCTTGGAAGAAGAGCTGCCAGGGACAATCGATCAATCAGTCAGGAGGTTATCGCAATTCTTAAGGAGCATCTCTCTCAGCCTGCGCAGCATAGCGCAACTGAAGGTTTTATGGAATTATGTGGCACATGGAAAGATGAAAAATCAGCTAAAGAGATTTCTCGAGACATTAGGAAAAGCCGCAAATCGAAAACACGGTTCAAGGAGGTATTCTGATATACCTGCTGGGCACGGATATCATAATTTATTCGCCTGAAAGGCGACCCTATCGTTGTCGAAAATATCAAACAGCACGCCGCTGACCCTAAGCGCATGATGGAAAAATTATCGGCCAAAATATCGGCCAAAACTATGACTATTAGATTGTAAATGGCGAAAGACGTTTTTTACACCAAGATTTCTGAAATGGAACCAATGATGCCAGCAAACATTCCTATGCTGGAAGAGCTGGCTATCGAGGTTATTCGCAAATCCGCAGCCCTTAGTGGCGCCCTTCATTTTGTAACCAGAAAGTCGGTAGTTGAATTAGTTCGCACCATGAACAGCTATTATTCAAACTTGATTGAGGGCCACCACGCCAATCCGGTTGATATTGAAAAGGCCCTGGTCAACGACTACTCACATGATTCTGCCCAAAGGGCATTGCAAGTTGAAAGTGCGGCCCATGTCTATGTTCAGCGGAACCTGGAAGAGCGATTAAGTAAAGATTCCACCACCGATATCTGTGGTGTTGATTTTCTCTGTTGGCTCCATCGGGAGTTTTATGATCGGTTGCCGGAAGAGTTTCTCGAAGTCAGGTTCAAGGGAGGCCAAAAGAAGGTTCGCCCTGGAAGGTTGCGAGAGGATGAAGTTACGATTGGCCATCATCTTGCCCCCCATTCTTCACAGCTTTCCGCTTTTTTAAAAAGATTTTCTGATAGTTACGGAAACCCTGCTATAGGTTCAGTGTCTAAAATAATTGCAGCAGCTGCCTCGCACCATCGATTGGCCTGGATCCATCCCTTTTTAGATGGAAATGGTCGGGTTACACGTCTGTTCACCCATGCTTTTTTAATAAAGGCTGGGGTCGATGGTCACGGTATGTGGACTGTTTCCCGTGGTTTTGCCAGGAATCGTGACGCCTATATAACTGCGCTGGCCGGGGCAGATAATCATCGCCAGGGCGACTTGGACGGACGTGGTAATCTTTCCGTAAAGGGGCTCATTTCTTTTTGCAGATTTTTCCTGGAAACCGCCCT
>JACNJZ010000036.1 GCA_014382295.1 Candidatus Desulfobia pelagia
GAAGAAGACCTACAAGATACACAACATAATTAAACCCGCTACATAACTACTGTATATATGAACCAAGAGGAAGAGAGGATACGGGTGTTATGGTGATAACAGGTGGTTATCTTTTTTCTGAGTTCTCTGGCAGCCTTAATTATTTCTCAGGAACCAGATTGACCCGTGGTTTTTGCGTTATAGGGTTTTCGTCAACAAAAAGGCTGCAGTTATAACTCGATGTGAGCTGTTCCTGGGTCAGGACTTCCTGGGGAGTTCCTGTTTTTTCTATCTTTCCATTTTTCAGAAGCAAGAGCTGCTGGCCGTACATGCCTGCCAGGTTGAGATCATGGGATACCATGATGACCGTGATCTGTTGTTCTCTTCGTAGTCTTTCCATCAGGTCCATTATCTTGAGCTGGTGGGAAGGGTCCAGTGCTGCTGTGGGTTCATCGAGTAGAATGATTTTCGTTTGCTGGCAGATCGCACGGGCAATAATAACTCGCTGGCGCTCACCGCCGCTTACCTGATCCAATTTACGGTCTGCAAGATGAGCCACATCTGTGAATTCCATGGCCTGATTGGCGATGTCTACATCCTCTTTTCCTTCGATGGCCAGGAGGCCAATATGCGGCGATCGGCCCATGAGAACAGTTTCTGCAACGGTAAAGGGGAAATCCGTAGTAACCTGTTGAGGTACCATGGCAGTTACTTGGGCGAGTTGGCGTTTGGAGTAGGAAGATAAGGGTTTCCCCAGGATTTCGATATTCCCTTTGTCCGAGGCAATGAGGTTTGCAAGTACCTTCAATAACGTCGTTTTCCCAGCCCCGTTCGGGCCTATTATCATGAAAAAAGCACCTGGTTGTACTTCCAAAGAAATATTTCTCAAAACAGGAGTGTGTCGAAAAGACAGGCTGAGATCTCGAACCGTAACGGCACTCATCTCTGTGACCTCCAGAGGAGGAAGATAAAGAGTGGTGCACCGATCAAGGCAGTAATAATCCCAACCGGAATTTCCCCTGAAGAAGAGATCGTGCGGGCCAATAAGTCACAGCAAATCATATACGAAGCTCCTCCTAAAAGGGATGCTGGTATAAGCAGTCGATGGTCTGAGCCTAAAATCATCCTGAAGATATGAGGGACTGTCAGGCCAACAAAGCCAACCAGACCTGATTGGCAGACGACCAGGCTTACCATGAAGGAAGTGGTTACGAGCAGGAGAAGTCTGACCTTGCGAATATCAACCCCCATGGTGGCAGCACTTTCTTCACCCAGCAGGAGAAGATTCATGGGGCGCGCCTGGCTGGCAATGATAAGAAAACATGGAATAACCGGTAACAGAAGGGGCCATTGCTCCATACTCATCATTGAGAAATCACCCATGAGCCAGAACAGGATATGATGAATCTGGGAAGTTTGCTGTGAAAGGGAAATCAAGAAAGTGATTACAGCACTGTAAAAGGCATTAACCATAACTCCGCCAAGAAGCAGGGAATCCTTTCTTAACCCCATCTGGCCGCTGGACAACCCAAGCACAAGCAGTAATGTCAGCATTGAACCTGCAAAGGAAGAAAGAGTCACACCGGGGAAAAGCGAAAATCCCAAAAGCATTCCGCCTATGGCTCCTACAGCAGATCCTCCCGATACCCCTAATATGTAAGGTTCAGCCAGGGGGTTACGGAGCAGTGCCTGAAAAACAAGGCCGCCAAGGGAGAGACTCGCACCAACAGTGGCTGCCAGGATAACGCGGGGCAGCCTGATCTGCCAGATTATAACTGAAAGGGTCGTGTCGGTCTCACCACTGATCAACTTAATTACTTCCTGAATTCCACCAGAAGAGCCTGAGGTAAGGCCCATTATCGATGAAACAACAAGAGCTGAAGATAACAGCAGAGTTGTTGCTGTAAGTTTTTTGGTAAAGGTCATCTTCATTGAGTCTGGTGCTTTGAAATTGCAGTAGATTTTAATTCAGGGTGCAGTATTTCCAGTAACCGTTCAAGGCCGTCAATGAGTCTGGGAATGGGCCGATCAAAGAGATCAGCATCTACGACATACAGCCTGTTATTTTTAACAGCAGGTATCTGCGGCCATTTTTCCCAACCGGCTTTGAGCTCTTCAGTAGTATGCCCACCAGCCATGGAGGCTATAATAACCAGCTCTGGCTGCATTTTAAGAATATCCTCCCAGGAAAACCGAGGATATGGTTTTGGACCGCTTGCCATATTGATTCCTCCGGCTCTGACAATGAGCCGGTCTATAAAGGTGTTGGAACCAGCGGATATTATGGGGGCAGCATCAATCTGGAAGAAAACCTTGGGAGAAAACCTGGCAAGTTTGACAGTATTATCGATGGCAGCCAGCCGTCTGTCCATGTCGACAGCTATTATTGCGGCATTTTTTTCCATTCCGAGAGCCCGCCCCAGGAGAAACACTGATTCTTTAATTTCCTCAAGTGTACGGGGGTCAAGAACAAAGACAGGAACACCAAGGGCGACCAATTTATCAACAATATGAATAGGGTTTCCATCCCTTACAGCAAGACAAAGATCCGGCTGGAGCCTGACGATTTTTTCAACATCAAGATGGTTATAGGAGCCGACCCTGGGAAGAGATAATGCCTCAGGAGGGAAAGTGGCATAGAGCGTGGCTCCAACTAAAAGATCACCTGCGCCAAGATCATACACCATTTCAGTTACACTGGGCATGAGAGAGACAATCCGCCTCGGCTCCTCAGGGACATTGACTGATCTGCCAACCTGATCAATAAGTTCCCTTGCGTGGGCCGAGGATTGTGCCAAGCTAAAGGCAAATACAAGCGCGAATATTTTAAGAAAGAATGAATTTTTAATCTGCATTTTTCACTTGTTAATTAATTGAAAACGAACAGGTACTGTAACCCACATTTCATGTATTTTGCCGTTTTTTATTCCTGGTGAGAAATTCCATTTTCGCACCGCTTTTAAAGCGGCCCTGTCCAATATGCTGTAACCGCTTGACAGCACTAATTGCTGTTCTTTGACTTTTCCATTACTGTCTACAAGCACATTGATTTCCACAAGACCTTCAAGGCCCCGCAGCCTTGCTGAATGGGGATATGGCGGTGGGACATTTGTGTGCTGAAGTGGAACAGCTTTTTGTATATGTGCGGCTGGAGATGAGTGCTGCTTATTATTTTTGGTTTCCTCCGCAGATGCTTTGGCTTGCCCAGGGTCGTTTTCCTGAATTACCTCTGACTCGGTAGAAAGGTCATTCTCTGTTTTAACAGGAAATACAGGGACTTTTTCGGTTGCTTTCTCCTGAGAAACCTTCTTTTTTTGTATGGGTTGTAATGTGTTGATTATATTGTCAACCAGCTCTGGTGGCAGAACTTCTGTTTCCCTGGGTGTCCTTTTTTCATTCCTGGTTGGCTGAGGAGTTTTTTTGGCTTCGATTTTCTCCTCGCCGGGCGAGTCCTTTTTGCGAGAGAACGGCTGGTTGCTGTCAGCTAGAGAGACTGAAATTTTCTGGAAAGAGAGGGGGTGTGGTGATCTTATTTCAGGGTCTGTAAAAGGAGCGAAAAATAAGAGGCCATGCAGACCAGAAGCAGCTATAAATGCTATGAGCAGCCGATTCATTCTTTTGTTTGTGTTTTTTCAGCGGTAAGGGCAATATCATGAATATCGGAGGCCTTAATGCTGTCCAGTACCTGGAATAAATCCTGATAAGAAACGGATTGGTCACCGAAGACCTGTACTTTACTTTTTTCTTTTTTTCTATTTTCTGTTTTTTCCAGGAGAACTGCAGTGAGAGAGTTCATAGGCACTTTTTCTTCGTCAACAAAAAGAGTAATGACTCCTCCTTGATCCTGGATGGTGACAGATATGGCTTTATCGGTGTCAAGCTGGATGGAGCTGGATTTTGGAAGCTGCACAGGCTGACTGCGATGAATGCTCATTGACAACATGGCATAAATAAAAAAGACGAGGAGAAGAAAGACGATGTCAATAAGAGGCAGCATCTCGATACGCGGCTGTTTTTTTATGCCACGTCTTATTTTCATTATGAGTCCTTCCTTCCTTGCAGTTTGTCATAAACAACTTCAAGGCTGGTGGCGTACTTTTCCATGATATGGACGGCATTTTCAATTCTGCTGTTGAAATAGTTATAGGGAAAGACAGTGATTAACGAAATTCCAAGGCCTGAGGCAGTGGTGATCAGTGCCTGGGCGATACCGGCGGTAACAAGTTTGGGGTCAGCAATACCGCTTGTACCGAGAATTTTAAATGATGAGATGATTCCGAGAACTGTTCCGAATATTCCAAGAAGAGGTGCAACGGTAATCATCGTATCCAGGATAGACATATATCTGGACATTTTTTTGATGGAGACCTGGCTTTCAGCCTCCATGGCTTTGACCATGTCATACTCCCGGTGCATAATTCCGACAGTTAATACCCGAATGACATAATCCTTGCAGCCTTTTGATTTTTCCCGGATAAGCTGCCAATTACCCTCTTCTGCAATGGCAAGTATTTCATTTAACAAGCTGCGACTTCGTTGTTTTTCGATGCTTATCCAGAAAAATGCTCGTTCAATAATAACGGTCAGCACGATGATGGAACATGCAAGGAGAGGCCACATGACGGGGCCGCCGTTATTGAAAAAATCAATGAAGGTCATTTGTTTTTTTTCCTCTCCAAAAGGTGGCTCCTGATCCTGTCGCGGATGCAGGAGCCAAAGGTGTCTGGTGTCTAGAACGTCATTTTGATACCAGCATATCCGGAAAATCCAGGAGTCGCATAGCTCCAAACCTCTTCATATTCTTCATCAAAAAAGTTATCGATTCTTGCCTGGAGTTGCACTGTCTCGTTCAGGTCATAGCTTGCGGCTATGTTTACCAGTGTATATGAATCCAGGGTCTCAACTGGATTACCATTTAAGTCAGTTTCGAAACTGCTGGTGTCGCGCTCATCAACCCATCTGATGTCGCAGTTGAATAATGCCTTTTTGTAACGGTATTGCGTGCCTAATGAAATCTTATGCATTGGCCTCCGGACAAGTCTTTCGCCATCAGGGTCTTTGGTGTCTGTGTATGTATAATTGGCAAGAAAGGAAAGAGTTTCACTGGGCTGCCATTGAATAAAAGTTTCTACGCCTTTTGTTTTTGTATCCCCATCTACCTGAATGGATTGAAATGTAAAACTATCATAGCCAATGCGGTCGTTAAAGGTGAGGGCGAAGTAGGTTGCACCGAATAACACTGTCCCATCAGCAACCTCCTGTTCAAAGCCGACATCCCATCCCTTACTCTTTTCAGGATCAAGGTTTTCATTTCCATATGTTGAGTCGTAGAGTTCGTATAGGGATGGTGCTCTAAAGCCTGTTGCAAAGCTGGCCTTTAATAATGTCCCGAAATCAGTGAAATAGGAGGGGGCAATCCGGTAGGTGGTTTTGCTCCCAAAGCTATCGTGGTCGTCATAACGAAGAGCAGCTATAATTTCTATGTTTCCTGGCAGGGTCACTTGTTCCTGAGCCCATACGCTTGTAATATCAGCATCTTTTTTGATATCTGAAGATTTACTTTTCATTTTCTCTTCAAAGAAGGATGTACCTATGGTGAGGTCATTGTTATCACTTACGGCAAAAGTACCCAGCCAGCCAGCCTCCTGGCTCTTTCCTGTGAAATCAAACGATTTATTTCCGTCATTGTTGTAGCTTTGCCTGTCGTGCCTGGAAAATTGATAGTAGAAGTTTGAATTAAGAAAGTCATTTGAAAATTTATTTTTTGCATCGACCCGCCCCAAATATTGCTCACTGTCAGTATGCATTTTTTTGCTCCCTGTAGGATCTGGCGAAGAAATCCATAATGGAGGACCTGCTGCTGTAAAGCGATCTCCGATATATCCGCTACCGTAATCGTCTTCTTCGATTTCAGAGTCCATGTAGCGCATGGAGGCTACCAGGTCAAAATTAGGGGTGATTTCATAATTTGCTTTAGCTGAAATGGACGAATTTTCATAACCATCTTCTTCAGATGTGTTTCCTGCATGGGGAATATCATCATTGTCATTATTTGCGGTTGAGAAACCTTTGCTGTTTAGATGAGATACATTCAGTGAATAATCAAGACGATCAGTGCTGCCTGAATTACCGGCATGAATTTTCCAGGTGTTATAGGAACCAGCCTCAAAGCCTAAAGTAGTTTTCGGAACTCCAGTTCCTTTTTTGGTAATGATGTTAATGACACCGGCTGCCGCATTACTGCCGTAAAGGACACTCATAGGACCACGTACAATTTCGATGCGTTCGATATTGTCTGTGGTCAGGTTGGCAATGTCGCTTTGCCGATTATTCAAAGAAGGGTCATTAAACATAATTCCATCTACAAGGATCAATGTGTTTTTTGAGTCTGATCCACGTAGAAAAATACTGGTACTTGTCCCCATCCCTCCATTGGAGATAATATCAAGACCCGGTATTCCTTTCAAAACCTCTTGGACAGTACTTTGCTGTTTGGCAAGGATTTCATCTTGAGTAATTACTGTGATTGATGCTCCGCCAATCTTTTTAACGTCTGTCTCGGTGCGTGTAGCAGTAACAACAACTTCATCAATGGCTGTCGTCACAGTGTTGTCTTCAGCCGCCTGTGCTGTGCTATTCAACGCAGCAGTGAACAAGAGGGCCATGGGAATTGACATTCTTTTCTTCATTTCATTCTCCTGAGATATTAATTGAATCTCTTTGTTGGCCCAGTCAAAAAAAAATCCCCGGACCAGTTTTAATTGATCCGGGGATTCCCTGATTTTTCCGCAGATTGAAAATGCTGCTCCTTTACCACGGGAGCAATCACCTATGTTCTTAGACAGGTCTTCTGACTTTCCTTCCCTTTCAACGGCCTTCCCACTTTTAACAATAAAGCAGTGGCACACAAGGTTGAAAGGAGTCCCTTATCGAGTAAGGGTGGGATTACAGCGGCGGGCCCGTCCCCGATTTTCACGAGGTTCCCTTTTAAGCTCTGGGGAGCATCTAAGATCTGAGCATTAATAAAGTATGCGGCCGTGGATGTCAATTTTGAAAATAGACCAAAAGGTGAGAGAGCTTCTTTGCAATTCCCTACATTGAAAAACGGGAATGGATATTTTTGAATTGGGCCTTGTTGTCAAGAAAGAGATCAACAAGATGAGGATCGAAATGGGTGCCTCTTCCTTTTTTGATTTCGGCAAAGGCGGTATCGAGGGGCCATGCATTTTTGTAGGGTCGCTGCGATACCAGGGCATCAAAAACGTCACATATGGCGGCAATACGGCCAGAGAGTGGGATTTTTTCTCTTGAAAGGCCATTGGGGTAGCCTGTTCCGTCCCATCTTTCATGATGGGTCAGGGCAATTGTTCGCGCCATCTTGAGCAGCGGGGAGTCATTGCCGGAAAGGAGCTTGGCGCCAATGAAGCTGTGTGTCTTCATGATTTCAAACTCATTGGACGAAAGTTTGCCCGGTTTTTGGAGAATAGTCTCCGAAATACCTATTTTGCCGACATCGTGCATGGGGGTGGCATGGAAAAGCAGGGTTGATTTGGTGGAGTTTAACCCTGCAGTCTTGGCAAGAATATTACAGAAATAACTCATCTTGGTTAGGTGAAGCCCGGTATTGTTGTCCCGCAGCTCAGCAGCCTGTGCAAGCCTGTAGACTATATCCAGCTGGGTCTGCCAGAGCTTTTTGTTCTGTTTTTCGAGCTGCTTTTCAAGTTCAGCGTGGCTGAGGCGTAACTTGTCTTCTTCCTGCTGGCGCTGTTCTTCCAGCTCCATTTCTCTGGTTACATCCGTGAGGGCGCCAATGGAGAGACAGACTCCATCATCAGGAAATGTTTCCAGGGTGGCCTGGTCCTTGAGCCAGACACTGGAATTGTCTCGTAATTCTACTTTATAAACGGCCTCAACATTGCCGGTGTTTTTTACCTGATCTCGTAATTTGCCGCGGATGCCATTTAGATTTTCTTTGAGCAGAATTTCCTTGATAATGCTGTTGTCGTCAGAAAATTCAAAAGAACATCTTTTATGAATCGAGTCTCTGAATAATTCGGCGGCTTCACAGGATTGACACTGGAGCAGCATGAGAAGCCTGGTTCCGACGAATTCATACCATATTGAACGGTCTACACTGTCTTTCCAGGCAGAGATATAGGGGATAGTGGGGTTTACAGTCGAGTTGATGTTCCGAAAGAGGGATATGTAGCTGGCAACCCTTTTCTTGAGCGCTGTCGAATATCGGCCACGAAGAATTTGACCGCAGTAGTCACGGTCAATAGCCCAGTCATAATTGTGTGTGTTTGTCATCTGTTTATATCGTTAGGCCATCTTGAATAATTGCCTTTTTCGCCGATAGCTGCGTCACAGAAAAATAAATAATGCTCACATATACCGAATATGCTGTGCTCATTTATTTTTCTGTTTCTTGCTCTCAACCAAAAAATCTAATTATTAAAGACAGCCTTTATACAAAGTGAAAAGTCATAAGAAATACAATCAGGAAAGATAACAAATTACCTTGGAAGTTTCACTATTAAAGGAAGTAAAATCTTTTTTGTTGTATATCTTGTTTGAGTACACTATGATCATCATCTTTTTTATTAATGCACTATAGACCAAGAAGAGAATATACGATGGACCAGAGCAAGATCAGGAACGTAGCAATTATTGCCCATGTTGATCATGGCAAAACAACAATGGTAGATCAGCTGTTTCAGCAGAGCGGGATGTTCCGTAAAAATCAGGATGTGGCCGAGAGGCTCATGGATTCAATGGATCTGGAACGTGAACGCGGTATTACTATTGCCTCTAAGAACGGTTCCTATCGTTATAAAGATTACTGGATCAATATTATTGATACCCCTGGTCATGCCGATTTTGGCGGTCAGGTGGAGCGTGTTCTGCGTATGGCTGATGGATGTCTTTTGCTGGTAGATGCCCAGGAAGGACCTATGCCGCAGACTTACTTTGTTTTGAAAAAGGCCCTGGCAATAAATTTACCGGTTATTGTCGTTATTAATAAAATTGATAAGCCTGCTGCCCGCTGTGACTGGGCTGTTGATAAGGTTTTTGACCTTTTTGTAAAGCTTGAGGCCCCTGATGAATTGCTGGATTTTCAGGTTGTGTATGCTTCCTCCAAAGAAGGGTATGCATTGACAAATCTTGGCGCTAAGAATGATAATATGGATCCTGTATCTGAAAAGATTGTCAGCAGTATTCCTGCGCCACATGGAGATGCGAATGCTCCTTTGCAGATGCAGGTCAATACCATTGATTACTCTCCATATATGGGTCGACTTGGCATTGGAAAAGTCGTTTCCGGTGTCCTGAAAATTAATACAGATATTGCTGTGGCCCGCCGTGATGGCTCTATCTCGCCTATTCGGATTTCAAAGATTTTTCGCTTTGAGGGCAATGAAAAGGTTGCGGTTGAAAGCGCTGGAACAGGAGAAATTGTTGCAGTTGCCGGAATGGATGATGTCACAGTTGGCGTAACATTTACGGACAAAAACGACCCGAGGCCTTTGCCATTAATTGAAATAGATCCTCCCACGCTTTCAATGAATTTTATCCCCAATGACTCGCCATTTGCCGGTCTTGAAGGAAAATTTGTCACCTCCCGCCATATTGAGGAAAGACTGAGCCGTGAAACCCTGGCTGATGTGGCTTTGAGGGTGGAGCCGTTGACTGAAGGAGTTGGCTACAGGGTATCAGGACGTGGTGAGTTGCATCTATCCATTCTTATTGAGAAAATGCGGCGTGAAGGCTTTGAGTTACAGGTCACCCGACCGGAAGTTATTTTCAAGGAAGAAAATGGCCAGCGCCTCGAGCCCTATGAAGAATTAACTATTAATGTCGATGAAGAGTTCCAGGGGCCTGTTATTGAAAAGCTCGGCAAGCTGAAAGGACAGATGCTGGAGATGCAGACTGAAAATTCCATGGTAAAACTTGTCTATAAAATACCGACAAGGGGCCTTCTTGGATTTCGTTCACAGTTTATGACCGATACCAAAGGCATGGGAATGATGAACTATGTATTCTCCGAATATGGTCCTTATGCCGGTAATATTGTCAACAGGGTCAACGGTGTTCTTATTACCAAGGAAGCATGTACATCTGTTGCTTTTGCTCTTTTTAATCTTCAGGACCGCAGCAGGCTCTTTCTGGGCCCTGGAGTGCCTCTCTATGCAGGCATGATTGTTGGTGAAAATTCCAGGCCTGCGGATATGGTCGTCAACCCAGGAAAAGGAAAGAAGCTGACTAATATGCGCGCCTCTGGCACGGATGAGGCTATTATTTTAACCCCGCCGAATGTCATGAGTCTTGAAGATTGTATTGCCTATATCAACGACGATGAGCTGGTGGAGGTCACACCTCAGTCTATCCGGCTTCGGAAGAGGAAGGGCGGCAGCTGGAAGCCGTGATACGCCCAGCAGTTTAATGATTTCCTGCTGAGTATTATGGCAGGAATCTCATCAGCTCCAGAAAGATTATGAGGGAGCTGGTGAATAGACCAGCCAATGGTATCCATCCAGGGTAGGTTTGGACACCCATGGGTGTCCCTTCACGCCTTTTGATAACAAGAAGCGCTGCATTAATGCAGGCAAAAACGGCAAGAGTTATCAGGCTTGTGATTCTTGCCAGTGTGACCAGGGGCAGCCAGAGTGCCATTACAAGAATAATGGCTGTAAGAAGTAAAGTTGCCCTTACCGGTGTCCTTGTGCGTGGGTGAATTTTTCCTATGGCCGCAGGGAGCCATCCCTGGGAGCTGAGGCCATATAGCACACGGGAACCCATAATGATCTGAACCAGGGCCCCATTGATCACCGCAAAAAGGCTTATCAGGGTGATAAGTGTCGGAGGCGAACCGGTTTTATATTGGTAGAGCATGGCCAGTGGGGCGTGACTTCCGGCAAGTTGATCTATTGGCATGGCCAGAATGGCAATCAGGGCAATAGTTATATACAGAAAAGTTGTTACGAAAAGAGAAATGATGATAGCCCGCGGCAGATTTTTCTTTGGTTCCTTTATTTCCTCTGCAACACTCACCATATCCTCAAACCCGATAAAGGCATAAAATGCCAGTATCGCCCCGCTGAAAATAGTTGGCCATTCCCGGAGATCAGAAGGCGGAAGCATTTCCGGCATTCTTTCAGGAAGCAGCAGCAGAGAATCCTTGCCTATCCAGATGATGATGAGAAGACCCAGGAGCTCTATTGTTGTCATCAGCGAGATTGTAAAAACGGACTCGTTGATGCCCCAGATTGCAATCAGACCGAGGCTTATGACAATGCCGCTGATTGCAAGCCAGTCGGGGAAATCAAAAAATACATGGAGATACCCTGTGAACCCTTTGGAGATAGCCGCGGCAGATATTACTCCGATGGATATCACCAGTATCCCGACAACCGTTGAAAGAAGCTGAAAACCGAAGGCCGAATGCATATATAAAGCCGGTCCTGCGCTTTTGGGATAGCGGGAGCTGAGTTCAGCAAAAGAGAAAGCTGAGAAACCGGCAATAAAAGAGGCGAGAAGAAATGATAAAGGAGCATGAAAACCTGCCTCTGCTGCGACTTCACCAATCAGAACATAAATTCCAGCACCAAGGATGGTCCCTAATCCATAAAAGGTAATCAGCGGCAGGGACAGGCTGCGCTTCAGTTTTTCCGGATCTTTGATGGTTTTCTGCAAACGTGTATCCATGGGGATTCACTATGTGAGACTGAATGGGAGCTGTCAAGAAAAACTCTGAGAGGCAGGTTGCTCTAAAGGCAAAAGGCAAAAGGCAAAAGGCAAAAGGCAAAAGGCAGATACTTTCCTTAGTGGATCAGCTTTTTGAAAAAAGGCGTATGTGTATGACGTCACCTGTATTGGCGGGTGATTTCATTGAATGCAATTGTGTAACTGGGACTACAGGCAGCCGCACATCATCTCAAAATTTCTACATTCGTTGCGGTTTGAAAAGGGACAGGGTTCCTTTTTAAACCACTGGGCTTTCGGACACCAGTAACTCCCCTTGAAAGGCTCATTACATCCTTTGCGGGTAAGTTGTTTCCGCTTATTATCTCCATATCTCACCATGTTCTCCTGAATCGTAAATCTCCATACTGACATATCGATTCCTCCTTCGTTATTGATTTTAAGAACAAATTGATACGCTGTTTAAATTCTGTCTGATACAGAGGGCAGCCTATCAATACTTCCTTCCAAAACGAATATGGTGTTGAGAATGTGTCATTCTCAAGGGTAATCATATGGACATTCTTTTACATATTTTGCATTTCCTGGATAATGAATGGTACACGTAGAAAATACGCATCAATTTTTGTTATAGTTTTTTATTGCAACATTTGTACCAATATTGACATTGGCGTTGATTTTGTAATGTTATATCAATCACTTATAGTCTTATTTTTTTGATAAAAATAAAATTGTCTGGCAGGGTGTTTGAAAAAATGGGTTATTTGACCAGATTATAATCAAAAGAAAAAAATATTTGTAAGGAGGGCTGAGAGGGTAAATTGAGCCGGGATGCTGATTAAAAAATCAACATCCATGGCGAGTGGTTCCGGGGGAAACGGATCGTTTTTTTTGGAAAACGAGTTGAGGTTGTTCACATATGACAATGGTCATTCATGGGATGTCTGGGCAGGAGGATTGTTGAGTCTTAGGCCAATTCCTTCGTTGCCGAATTTAGTATTTAAGGCGGAGTTCATATCTTCGATAATTGCATTCACTGATGATGAAAATTTCTCATCGCCAATTTCAAAGTCATGGCCGTCACAGAGTTTCATTCCCATGAAGAAATCGGTAATTTTTATCTGATCTATGGGCTTTGCCGGTATAAAATAAATCCGCTCTCCAAGAGTCACAGTTACAACAGCATCGATTTGTTCCAATTCTTTAAGGCTGCTTTCAACAAGGCTCAGCGGAAGTTTGAGACGTGTACTGATTTCCGAAGCAGAAAGCTTTGTCCCATTTCTGTCAAATTCCTGGCATACCAGCAGAAGAACGCTCAGGCATATCTTTTCCTGGGCATTGAAATGAAGTTCCTCTTTGAAATCTATCACCTCGAAATCGCTGACATGCTGGCAGGCAAAGTTCAGCAGGGCTCCGGCAAGAACGATTACCCAGCTCACAAATATCCATATCATGAAAATGGGTACACTGGCAAAAGTACCGTATATGGCATTGTATTTTGATACACCCACCTGGAAACTGATAAAACAGATCTGGGTCGCCTGCCAGATAAGACCGGAAGCAATCCCTGCGAACAGTGCTGAACGCATATGAACTATAGTATTCGGAATAATAATGTATATGAGGCAGAGAACAAGAATGCTGGACAGCCAGGGAAGGCTGAGAAGGAAGAGTTTCATGGCTCCGGCAAAGAGGCCGATTTCAAGGAGTTTCTGGGTGATCGCGTGGCTGCTGAGGGTTGTTGACAGGCCAAGGGTAATGGCAAGAAGAAGTGGGCCAAGAATAAGAAGAGCCAGATAGTCGGTAAATTTCCGGATGAGAGTTCTGGGTTTGTCTATCTGCCAGATATGATTAAATGAACTCTCAATCAGACCAATCATGGAGATGGCAGTGTAGATTATAAAGGCAAGGCCGATATATCCCAGGGCTGCCACATTGGTGTTATTAACATATTCGATAATTTTTGGAATCAGGTCGTTGGCAATTTCTCCACCGACAGCCTTTTCCAGAAGAAGGGTTTCGATTCGGTCCTGAACCCCGAATCCTTTGGCCACTGCAAAAATCATTGCCAGCAGAGGGATCAGGGAGAGGGTGAGTTGGTATGAAAGTGCAGCGGCGTGATTGAAAATCTGTTTGTTGAAGGGATCACGAACGGTGATGACAAGTATCTTGAGAAATTGTATCCAAAGTTTGAAAAGAGGGGACAGATCCTCTTCTCTGTAAATCCAGAGCTTTCGCCCGAAACCTTCGGATGGATGAAAACGGAGTTTCACTGGTCACCTTCCTTCCTCTGTAAGACAATATTATTCTTATACAATTTAGTGTACTGTATTTGAGATGATCCATGTAGGAAAAAGTTTATTGGAAGTAAAGGCACAGAAGGGCAGAGGCACAGAAGGTAGAAATAAGGATGCAATCATCCATTTTCTTTCTCTAAACGGGCTGATATGGTATAGAGTCGTCATGTCGACTCATCGATTTTCAGTGTTTGGCACCCGAATAACATTATTTCAACAGACATAAGATGAAAAAAGGAACTGTAAAGCGCGAACTGATCGGTAACGAAGGTATGGTGCTCCTTGACACCATACGACGGCTTAATCGCCGTAATGCCACAGATCGGTTGATGAAGCTTGTAAATAAGACTCATCCGGCTGATATTGCTTGGGTTTTTCGTCATCTGAGTCCGGTTGAACGTACTAATGTTTTTAATATTGTTGCCCAGTCAAGTGAAGTAGGCGATTTCCTGAGTGAGCTTGATCTGGCAATCATGCTCCAGCTGGTTGAAGATCTCACTCCGAAATTTATGGTGGCTATTATCAAGGAAATGGCCACTGACGATGCGGCTGATCTTCTTGAAGCTTTGCCTGTTGAAGTTGCCAATGAAATCCGTCAGCTCATGGGCAAAGAGGACAGGGCCGAAGTCGATGAGCTCATGCAGTATCATCCTGAGTCCGCCGGCGGTCTTATGTCTCCTGACTTTATGGCCCTTGATGAGGAGCTCAGTGTCGGTGATGCGATTAAGAAAGTTCAGGAACGTAGTGAAGAAAAGGAAATGTCCTTTTATCTTTACATTACCCATGGAGAAGAACATCAGCTGAGCGGCGTACTGTCCCTGCGTGAACTGCTCATGCATCCCCCATACCGACAGCTGAGCAATATCATGAATCCCAAGGTGATTGCTGTCAGTACTGATACAGACCAGGAAGAAGTTGCCCATATTGTTTCCCAGTATAATATTCTGGCAGTGCCGGGAAATTTCTTGAAAATGTCGGCACCTATAACCCTTTAAAAGATCCGGCCGA
>JACNJZ010000010.1 GCA_014382295.1 Candidatus Desulfobia pelagia
AAGAAAAGACAGCGGAATCAAAACTGTACAGGACATGAAGGGAAAACGATTTGCCTGGGTCGACAAAATGACGGCTGCCGGATGGCTCCATCCTCTGTATTATTTCAAGTTTCATAACATCGATGACCCCCACGAATTCCTCGGTGAATGTTATCTTGCAGGGACCCACGAAGATGCCATTTATGATGTTCTTAACGGCAAAGCCGACTTGGGTGCCGCTAAAAACACTGTATTCGAACGCCTTGCCAAAACAGACCAAAGGCTTATTGACGAACTGGAAATCTTACATGTTTCCTCACCTTTCCCGGCAAACGGCCTGATGCTTGGCAAGCATATCGACCCATCATTGCGGAACACGATACATACCGTTTTGATCAGAATGGATCAGGACGCAGAGGGGCGTAGAGTACTACAGGAATTCGGGGCAAACAGATTCATTGAAACATCAGAAAAAGATTATACTGTTGTGTATGAGTATGCTGAGAATATCGGTCTGGATCTTGAAACCTATACCCCAATGAATGACTGAGCCTGAAAAACTGTTTTTCTCTTTTAGCTTGTCATGTCCTTAAAAAGAATACAAACTGCCTGGATAGTCCGGCAGTATAATACTCCCTATGAAAAAGAAAATTTTCACCGCATTCATTTTTCTCATTATCTGTTTTCTCGCGGGAGGAATGTATATTACATCCTCAATTGGCACTGTCATATCCCACCTTCACACAATCATTGAACTCCACAAAGTCGAACACCAGAGGAAAAATCTTCTCAGTCAACTCAAAACTGTTCAGGCGGACCTTCTCCTGAAAGATTCTCCCCATGCGCGGGATATCAACATCTTTGTAGAGCATGTTGAGGAAATGGAAAAAGCTGCCCAAGTCTGTATCGGCTGCCATCATGTAGAAGAGGTCCAGAATAAATTAGATACCCTTCAGCTCGATATTGCCCAGTATTTAAAAAAATTAAGCCGGGTATATACCCTGAGATCACTGACGAGCAACGACCACAGATTACAGACAGAGAAGGAAGACGCTTTTGAGTTAGGACAACAGACTATCAATAAGGTCAATAGCCTTGTCATAACCTCCACCCAGAAGATCTCTGACAGGATTTCCAATGCGACCTCCAGCATAGAATCAACACGACATTTATTTAACTTCCTTGTGTTTGCTGTGCCATTGATCGTTTTAGCCCTCGTATTCTTTTTTGTGAAACAATTTACAGGTTCAATCTTAACACTTATTAAAGCAACCAGAAAACTCAAAGAAGGTGACCTGCAATATAGAATCACAGAAGATTTAAAAGATGAGTTCTATGAACTGTCAACAGCCTTTAACGAGATGGCTTCCTCTTTAAAAACACAGTGTGTCAGAATGCAGCATGCAGAGCGACTTGCTGTGATCGGAGAACTTGCTGCCGGACTGGCTCACGAGGTGAAAAATCCATTGGCTGGAATCAAGGTGTCCATTGAAGTACTCTCCAGCGAGCTTCCCCTTGAGCAGGAAGACAAAGAGGTTTTTCTACGAATCGTCAATGAAATTAACAGGATTGAGTCTCTCCTCAAAGAACTGCTCAGCTATGCGCGACCGCCCCACCCCCAGCCCGTTTCCCTTGATGTCCATCAGGTTCTGGAGATGCCCCTGCGCAATGCCCAGTTTTCGCTAAAAAAACCCAGGGATGGTGAAGAGCACGATAAAGACATTCAGTTCTTACAAGACTTCGGCACTGGTATTCCTAAAATTATCGCCGATCCAGGACAATTGCAGCAAATTTTCCTCAATTTATTCATGAATGCCATTGACGCTATCGACTCCAAGGGTACAATAACCATAACAACCTCATTTCAAACGGAAGGCTTTGTACACATTGCTATATCAGACACCGGAAAAGGAATGGACAACGATACTCTGAACAGAATATTTTTACCTTTTTTCACCACCAAGCCAAAGGGGACCGGACTTGGTCTCTCCATCTGCAAACGTCTCATTGAACAGCATGACGGGACCATAGAAGCAGCATCCTCCCCTTATGACGGAACTTCATTTACAATTACACTGCCTGTCCTTGACCGGCAGCCCCTGGAGAATATAACATCATGAAAATTCGTGGAAGAATATTCATGATCGATGATGATGAACTCATCATCTCCATGCTTTCAAGAAGTTTGAAAAAGGCCGGATATGACACCAGGGTCCAGACCAGTGCCAAGGATGCCCTCAACAATATCATTGAATGGCATCCAGATCTTGTCATGCTCGATATTAATCTTGGCGACAATAAGACAGGCCTGGATATTCTTGCTGAGATCAGGAAAGAAAAATTTGATACCCAGGTAGTAATGCTGACCGCTGATGATTCCGCAGAATCAGCTATTACTGCCATGAAACTCGGCGCGGCAGATTACCTCACAAAACCTTTTAATGTGGAAGAGGTAAAAATTGTCATTAAGTCTGTCCTGGAAAAAGCAAAACTCCGGGAAGAAGTTGATTATCTGCGAAAAAATCGACTTTCCTGTGTCGAACAGGACATGGTAGGTAATTCTCCTGTTGTGAAAGCTACTATGGATAACGCCGAAAAGGTGGCGGCGGCAAAGGTACCGACCATCCTTATCACCGGAGAATCAGGCACCGGCAAAGAAGTCCTTGCCAGACATATCTATAATTATCGGTATCTCAATGACCCTGGCGCCCCTGAATATATTCCTTATATCTCGGTAAACTGCACGGCGCTTCCTGATAATCTTATTGAAAGCGAGCTTTTCGGCCACACAAAATATGCTTTCACCGACGCGAAAAAAGAGAAAAAAGGACTCTTCGAGCTCGCTGATGGTGGAACTTTACTGCTGGATGAAATAGGCGACATGCGTTTTGATCTGCAAAGCAAATTATTACGTGTCCTCGAAGAGCGAACAGTCCGCAGACTGGGAGGAAAAGTCGATGTCCCCATTGATGT
>JACNJZ010000009.1 GCA_014382295.1 Candidatus Desulfobia pelagia
TAGAATAAACATATCAAGTCACTCCTTTCCATTGGGATATCAACAAGTTTTGAGCATATCCTATCATGAAAAGGGCTGGAAGTCAAGGTTTAAATTAACGTAAGTGTTTGATTTGTTTGGCATAAAAATTGAAAAGACTTTCAAATTCCATGCCAACTTTTCCTGCTTCGTGAACAATAATTACGCGGAATTGCAGGGCCAGATCTGAAAGAGTTCAAAAAGTGTGAATCTTCAGATAACACAAAAATTTGTAGATAGAGTTCATAATTTTACTGGATACAACAAAAAAAGATTAGAAAAAATTTATAATATAAGATCAGAGTTAGTGCATGGCAGATATAATAACAAAGATACGAGTAAACATTTAATATTTAACAGAACTGCCGAATCCGCATGTAGAAAAATGTTCGTTAAAATATTATTAGACTCTAACAATTTCAATGCTTTTGCAAACGATATCAGTAGATTAAAATTATTTTAGGATAACGAATAAGGTTAGATTGTGAGAGTGTAGCGAACCACAATCTGAACCGTTTGTTGGACAAGCCCGGTTACTATATATAGAAAATATCTTTTTTGAGTGAGGTTGCCGGATCAGGCAGAAGTGAAGCAGGGGATTTTCTGCTTCCGAACATATGATCTTTGAAATAGATTTTCCTGATAAAACAGGCTTTCAGAGGCAGAATATGCCGTTTTTTGCACGCAGATATCCATTGCCGGGGAAACCGGGGTTTTTCATAAACCGGTGATGTTGGTTCAGGTTACATAACGATTCCTCCTTTTTCGATTATGTAAGGCAGGCGGCCTGCCTGGTCGGTGGTTTTGGTATCTTCGTCATGATAATTTTCATGACCGCCCCGCATACCGGACAGGTGATTGTTGGCCGTTCTTTCAGTTTTCTGACAAACATACTGAGCGGATTAACCCGGAGCACCATCTGCAAAAATCGGATGAGCTTTTTGCTGCATGGATGGAGAAAACCGTAACACCTGGTCCTGCGAAAGCCCTTTGGCAGCACATGGAGCATGAGCAGATAGAGAAAATATTCCCCGGTGACGGTCCTGCTTCTGTATTGCCCGGTTTTGGCATGGAGATACCTGAAGGTGACTATGCCGTTTTCGCATTGCAGGATATCCTGTTCCCGGATGACGCCCCGGTACAGATATCTGCCAAGATAAATGATTGCCTTGTCGCCGTTGCCGACGTCTTTGCAGTCAACAACCCATTGTTTCGGACAATCTTCGGGCACGCTCAGACCGTGGTCAACAATGAGCTGTAGGATCTTTGCCCTGAAGACTTGTGCCAGGGCCTTGTGGCTGAAGAGATACCCGGAAGATTTGACCCGCCATAATCCTGTTTTCGTGTTGATGCTTGCCCCCGGCATGACAACATGAATGTGCGGATGATACTCAAGGGCTCTTGAATGGGTATGGAGTATGGTGGTAAACCCAGCTGCTCCACCGAGCTTTTTGTCCTTTTTGGTAAATGTTTTCAGGAGATCCTGGACACAGGCAAACATCAGGGAATAGATTGTTGTCTGATGTTTCCAGGCAAGATCCCTGAGCTGTTCGGGGAGGGTAAAGGTGATCAGATAGTATTGGGCCGGCAGCCGCTTGCTCAACTGATTCTCGATCCACTGCCGGTTTTCATGGTTCTGGCAATGGGGACAGTTCCTGTGGCCACAGGAATGTGGAATATAGATCTGTTTTCCGCAGTTGTGATCGGTACATTGTGCCAGCATGTGCGGGCCATGCTCTTGTCTGCATTGCACCATGGCCTGCAGGGCCTTTTTATGGCTTGGCAGGACATAATTCTTGTATCGGTCAAAAAAGCGATCCTTGAATTCGTTGATGATCGAGGAGAGCAGAATCATTTGACCCCTCCCCATGTTATGTCAAAGGTGTTGGCCAGCGTATTGACGGCCTGGCGGGCATTGTTCCTGGTGTTGGACGTCAGATGGGTGTATCTGGAGGTTGTCAGGATACTGACATGGCCCAGGATCTGTTGTAATTCAATGAGATCCACCCCGGCTTCCAGCATATGCGTTGCATAACTGTGGCGCAGGGAATGGCATGAAATTTTTTTTTATGCCAAGTTGTCTGACAACGGCTTTCATGGCGGTCTGGATGCCGCCTCTCTCCAGTGGCAGATCAACCAGATGGGCATTTTTAAGCCCTCTTTTCCGGCTTGGAAAGATAAAATGGGGATGCCTGTGAACGGTCCAGAACTTTTTCAGGACACGCAATGTATTTTCCGGCAGCGGCACCAGTCTGTCCTTGTTGCCCTTGGCGTCACGAATATGAACCCGCATGTTTACGGAGTCTATATCGCCAACCGTCAGCTTGATACCTTCGCCAAGACGGAGCCCCAAGCTGTAGATGGTGAAGAAAAAGACCTTATAGCTCAGTTTGTTGGTGGCGGCAAAAACCTGGTCCACCTGCTCGATGGACAGGATGTCCGGAATCCTGGTAGTTTTTGGCGGTTTGATCAGGGGAATATCATCCCAGGTTTTGTGCAGTACCTTGGTGTAAAAAAACTTCAGGCCATACAGGTCGAGCTTGACCGCGCTCCATGAATGGGAATCCAGAAGCTCGTTGAAATAATCAAGCAACTGATCGGATGTAAGATTGTCGATCCTGCAATCGAAATAGTTTCCAATACGCCTGATGGCCCTTGAGTACGCCTCAATGGTTTTTGGCTGTAATCCATTGAGTTTCAGGCATTTCTGGTGCTTCCGGTAATACTTGTTGAATTGCGGATTTTCTGGCATGGTTGTGTTCATTGTAACCTCCTCTTTGAATGATTGATGTGAAAGGCAAATGCTCTTGCCTTGCCGCTTTCTTTTTATTACAAGAAAAAGAAGGAGATTACTCCAGATTTAATCAGGGAGAACAAGATTGCCGGAATTGCCTGCCGCGTAGCGGCTTCGTCC
>JACNJZ010000035.1 GCA_014382295.1 Candidatus Desulfobia pelagia
AATTGATGGCGTCGTAAAAAGTCCGATCTACTGCGTTGTAGCAATTTTTCAGGCACTCGGCATACCACATGTATGGCCTCGCACCTGAAAAATTGCTACGCCTTGTATATCAAATTTTTTACTTAGCCATCCCGAGACTTTTTACGAGATTGTCATGTGTAGAATCCCGCATATTTTTTTATTGGCTTTATTGGGTGTGTTTTTTCTCTGGCCCAGCAGCGCTATGGCTAGAGGGTGTGATTCCCCTTTTGTACCTGTACCTGCCGGACATCATCCCCTTTTTGACGATGACCTGGATATTCCGTCGCTCAACCAGGCGGTGGACAGCAATCTTCGTTACCTGAAAAAACTCTCTCCTGAAAAAGAATTGAGCCTTTGCGGCATGACCTTTTCAGTAAGTGATGTTATTGCAACCCAGGAGACATTACGTGGAGCCATTGAACGGCTCAAAGATCCCGCAAAATTATCCCGATTTATTGCCTCTCATTTCAGCGTATGCAGATCTTTCGGACGGAATGTTGACGGCGCCATGCTTGTTACCGGCTACTATGAACCTTCTTTTGCCGGCAGCCTGAAGTTTTTCCCGCCATTCATATATCCTTTGTATGCAGTTCCAGCAGATCTTGTTTCCCAGAAAGACAGGAGCGGCAGTCTGCAGGTCGGGAGGATGAAAGAGGGGCAACTCGTTCCCTACCCGTCACGAATGGAAATAGAAAAAAACAATCTTTTGGCAGGCAGTGAAATAATGTATCTGGCAGACCCGCTGGAGGCATTTATCCTGCATGTCCAGGGTTCAGGTCAGGTCAGACTGCCGGACGGCAGCGTCAAGCAGGTGCAGTTTGCCGCCACAAATGGCCGAAAATACACAAGTATCGGTAAAGTGTTGGTTGAGGAGGGAGTCATGCCTCTCGAGGAGGTTACTCTTCCACGAATCATAAAATATTTGCATGACGCCCCTGAAGAACAGGAAAGAATTTTTCATAAAAATGACCGGTATGTGTTTTTCAGTGTAAACGAAAAAATGGAGAAGGGCCCCACCGGAAGCATGAATCAACCCCTTACCGCCGGGCGCTCCATTGCTGTGGACAGGGCGTGTTTTCCTCATGGGACGCTGGATTACATTGAGACTGAAACACCCATTTTTGATGAATCCGGCACTGTGTCCGGATGGAAAAAGGTCGGGCGCTTTGTTGCAAGCCAGGATAGCGGTGCCGCCATAAAAGGACCGGGGCGGCTGGATTTGTTTATGGGGAACAGCAGCTATGCTGAAAAAGCCGCCGGAGTAATGAAGCAGCCGGGAAGTCTCTATTTTCTGATATTAAAGAGTGACAAGAAGCCTTAAATTTTCATAGAATAAAGGGAGTATGTGGTTTTTTTGCCACCGACCCTGCTGAAAACACAGAAGGTTTTTCCTAATCGTCCGTGACATTCGGTGGCATTTGCTTAGGTTAATAGGATCGACTCTGAATAATAAAGCTGGAGGATTTAGATGAAACAGCCTGAAATTGATTACTGGATCAACACCATGCTTGAAAGTGCAAGCAATGTTTCCGATCTCAATATTACCGTGGGCCGGCCCCTGCAGGTTGAATCCTCGGGTTTTCTGTCGCCGGCCACTGTCACTCCTGATGTCCCTGAGATTACCCCTTTTCAGGCGGAAGTTTTTGCCCTAAATGTGATTGGCAACAATAAACGCCTACTTGACAGCCTGGCAGCAACTGGTTCCTGTGATCTTTCCTACTGGCTGGGCAATAAGGCACGATTCAGGGTGAATGTCTTTTCCCAGAAAGAAAATCTATCAACAGTTCTCAGGAAATTGCCCACAGAGATTCCCACCATCAGCGGATTGGATCTGCCGAATGTCATGAATAAAATGTCGGATGAGTTAAACGGCATGATCCTGGTAACGGGTGCAACCGGTTCAGGTAAGTCAACAACTCTGGCGGCTCTGCTTCACAAGATAAACAGGGAGCGGGCGGTTCATGTCGTTACTCTGGAAGATCCCATCGAGTTTGTCCATCCCCACCACAAGGCAACATTCAACCAGCGGGAGCTGGGTAATGATTTCGATACATTTGCCAATGGCCTGAGGGCTGCCCTGCGTCAGGCTCCCAAGGTCATCCTGGTAGGTGAAATGCGAGACAGGGAGTCCATGGAGATTGGCCTTACCGCCGCAGAAACAGGTCATCTTGTGTTAAGTACACTGCATACGGTGGATGCCGGTTCTACTATTAACCGCTGCCTGGGTATGTTTGAACATGATGAACAGCCGCAGATCAGAAACCGCCTGGTGGATACCCTTCGCTGGGTTGTCTGTCAGCGTCTGATGCCAAAAGTTTCCGGCGGCAGGGTGGCTGCTTTTGAGGTATTGGGAATGAATCTCCGGATAAGGGAGGTTGTTCTCAATGGCGAGTCTGAAGGGAAGACTTTTTATGAGATTATTGAAGACGGCACGGCCATGGGCATGACAACTTTTGATCAGTATATTCTCGGATTATTCGAGAAGGGTCTTGTTACCGAACAGACGGCAATGGGGTATTGTTCCCGTCAGAGCGCCATGGGCCGTGGCCTTGATAAGCTGAAAGCCATCCGCGGCGAATCCACTACAGGCATCAGCGGTCTTGCCATGGAAGAAGAAATGAAAGATGGGCGGTATGATGCTTTTTCCTGATGGGTGTCTTAAGGATCTGATTACAAGACAAATGCGAAGTGGTGTGAAGTAAAAAAAAGGAGCCTTCATTGATGATTTCCATATGTCCTCATTGTCAACAACAGCTCGGTTTGACTGAAAGTCAGCAGCAGCAGATAGAAAAAGCCCTGGCAGCGCTTGAGTCCGGCAAAAAGCTCAAGTTCGCCTGTCCCCAGTGTAAAAAAACGGTCGAGGTTGGGGCGGCCGCCGGTGCAGGTTCAGAGGTACCTCCTTCCGGTGTCATTGCTCAACCACCATCTCCCGGGAAGGCAGTTGCAGAGTTCAGTCAGCCCCAGGCGCCGGACATAAGCTGGTTTACCGATGGGGAGCTGGGCGAGAAGGATATCATTGACGATGTCCCTCGAGTGCTCGTTATGGTAAATGATGATGCGCTTCGGGAGAAGGTCTTCAGGGCGTTTGAATCCATGGGGTATAAACCGGAAAGTCCCGCATCGCCAGCAGAAGCCATGGACCGGATGCGATTTGTTGCTTTTGACGCAGTTATTCTTCATATCTTATATGAAGGAAGTCTGGAGGCATCAACCGTTCATGGGTATATGAAAAAGATGGTGATGCCCAAGCGGAGACGCATCTATTATATGCTGATTGGACCGGATTTTCATACTTTGTATGATCTTGAGGCACTTGCCTGTAGTGCAAATCTGGTAATCAATGAAAGCGAGATCGACAGCATTGGGCTTATTCTGAGAAAAGGGCTTCGGGATTATGAAGCACTTTTTGGCCCCTTTCTGGCAGCTCTTGAGGCAAAAGGATAAACGTACAGGTTTGCTTTGTGACCTGAAGGTTTTTGTGTATGGAATGGTTCGACAGTTACTGCATTGGCGATGAGAAAATAGATGGTCAGCACAGGGAGCTTGTAGAGATTGTCTCCGGGCTTCAAAAATCGCTGACCGGGCAGGGTTCATGATGGCGATCACCGTGTGTCGTCAGGCTCAGCCAAACCGGCCGGTAATATAATCTTCAGTGAGTTGATGGCGTGGATTGGTAAAAACCCGCTCTGTTTCACCGACTTCAATAAGATCACCAAGATGAAAATATGCCGTTCTCCCGGAGACCCTGGCGGCCTGCTGCATTGAGTGGGTGACGATAACGATGGAATATTGTTTGCGAAGTTCTGCAATGAGCTCTTCGATGCGGGCAGTGGCAATTGGGTCTAACGCCGAACACGGCTCATCCATCAGGATTACTTCGGGGCTGACTGCAATGGCTCGAGCTATGCAGAGGCGCTGCTGCTGACCACCGGAGAGGCCTGTACCCGGCAAGTTAAGACGATCTTTGACTTCTTCCCAAAGTCCTGCTTTCTGCAGGGATGTTTCAACAATTTCTTCAAGATCAGATTTGTTTGAGGCCAGGCCATGAATTTTAGGACCGTAGGCTACATTGTCAAAAATTGATTTTGGGAAAGGATTCGGTTTCTGAAAAACCATACCGATCTGGGCCCGAAGAGGCACAACGTCAATATTTTTCCCATGGATATCTTGGCCATCTAGAGTTATTTCTCCTGTTACCCGGCATCCCTCAACAGTGTCATTCATGCGGTTGAGGCAACGAAGGAAAGTTGATTTGCCGCAGCCCGAGGGGCCAATCATGGCCAACACCTCATTGCGGCCGATATCAATATTAGCATCAATTATGGCGTGATTGTCGCCATAATGGACATTGACATTGCGACAGGTCATACGTGGGTCTTCAGTATAAATTTCACCAACAGTTCTCCGATCTTCTCGGCTTACAATAGTTTTCTTTTTGATTGCTTCCTGGTCAGAGGCCATAGCCTGTTGTTCAAGGGTCATGGAAATGTTATCTGCTAAAGTAGCCCCTTCGATATCCATGATAGATTCCATATAATCACCTGCTGGTAAAATAATTTTTCCCGGAGGGATTTCCTCCGGGAAGATAGTACGTTATATAAAAAGTAAAGTTATGTATTCGATATTACATCTCAAGATTGCGTAATGTTTTTACATCGTTGCGCATCTGCTTTCTTTCTGAATCAGGCATTGGAATCATACCTCGATCAGTAAGGTAACCTTCCTCGCCCCATGCTTTTTCACTGCTGAACTCATTTAGATATTCTGAAAGGCCTGGAACCATGCCGATATGAGCTTTTTTGGCGTAAAAATAGAGAGGCCTGGAAACAGGATATTGTCCGTCAGCAATGGCTTCAAAAGTTGGCTCTACACCATCAACGATTGAGCCTTGAATAACATCACTGTTCTGATCAAGAAAACTGAATCCAAATATACCTATAGCATTAGGATTAGCATTTAACTTCTGAACGATCAGGTTATCATTTTCACCGGCCTCGATGTAAGCGCCATCTTCACGGACAGTATGGCAGATTCTTTTGTATGCTTTTTTATCTTTTTTCTTCATGGCCTTGATCCAACCAATCTTTTTGCCGCCACCTTCCATGACCAGCTCGACAAAGGCATCGCGTGTTCCGGAAGTCGGAGGCGGACCAAGAACTTCGATTTTAATGTTTGGCAGGGCAGGGTTAACGTCATGCCATGTCTGGTGAGGATTCGGGATGAGTTTCTCAGCACCGGATGGATCCGGGATATCCTTTGCCAGGGCAAGGAAGATATCTTTGCGGCTCAGTTTCATTGGTGAACTTTTTTTGGAATTGGCAAGAACGATTCCATCATAACCAATTTTAACTTCCAGTATGTCAGTTACGCCATTGCCCTGACATTTGTCAAATTCAGATTTTTTGATGCGCCGGGAAGCATTGGTAATGTCCGGGTGCTCGACGCCAACTCCAGCACAAAACAGTTTCATGCCACCACCAGAACCTGTGGACTCAATTTTGGGTGTTTTGAAGTGGGTTGTTTTACCAAATTGCTCGGCGACAACCGTAGCAAAAGGGTAGACAGTAGAAGATCCTACAATGTTTATGTAGTCACGAGCGGCAGAAGCCGTACCCGCAGATACAGCAATGATGGCGGCAGCTGCCAAAGCAGCAGTTTTTTTTAACATTTTTTTTCTCCTGTTTTTTTGTAGCAGTTTGAATGAGTTTGCAATGTGCGTAAAAGCGACTTCATTGTATTTAGGAAAAATATGTAACCGTTTTATGTTAGAGTTTTGTTAGTGCTCTGTTAATTTTTTGTTCTGAATTACCATCGTCGCTCAAAACGTTTTCGGAGAAATATTGCCACCGCATTCATAGTGATTAAAAAGACAAGCAGTACCATAATTGCTGCTGATGTTCGTTCCATGAATCCCCGTTCAGGACTGTCTGCCCACAGAAAAATTTGTACCGGTAAAACAGTTGACGGGTCAGTAAAACTACCCGGGACATCGACGATAAAGGCCACCATCCCGATCATGAGAAGAGGCGCTGTTTCACCAAGGGCCTGGGCCATGCCGATAATTGTACCAGTCAACATACCAGGCATTGCCAATGGCAGGACATGGTGGAGGACTGTCTGCATAGGAGAGGCTCCCACTCCAAGAGCCGCTTCTCTTATTGAGGGAGGAACTGCTTTTAAAGCTGCTCGCCCTGCGATAATGATTGTCGGGAGAGTCATCAGGGTCAAAACCAGCCCTCCGACAAGAGGAACTGAACGGGGCAAACCAAAGAAATTTATAAAAACAGCAAGTCCCAAAAGACCAAACACAATAGAGGGTACAGCCGCCAGATTATTTATGTTGACCTCAATTAAATCGGTCCATTTATTTTTTGGTGCAAATTCTTCCAGATAGACTGCTGTGGCCGCCCCTATAGGAAAAGACAGCAATAAAGTAATAAATAACGTAAATATAGAACCTGATAAAGCACCGCGAATACCTGACAATTCAGGGTCCCGTGAATCACCAGCCGTGAAAAAAACAGTGTTAAAGCGTTTTTCGATACGCTCTTCCTGTTGCAGCCAATCAATCCATTCAATTTCGTTATCTTTAATACGTCGCTCATTTTCAGAGACATTTTTGGGTATCTGACCCTTCATAAACATGTCGACATCACTACTTGCAGGAACCCACATTGATATTTTCTCTCCAATAAGGGTGGGGTCTTCAATGATGCGGTCCTGGAGTTCAAAAGCCGCTCCCGTACTCACCAGGCCATATAATTTTCGTTTATCACGTCTCCCTTTGACATCAGGAAACATTTGGCGAAGAGATGCTTTAACTAAACCTGGGTAGTCAGCATTGGCCAGATTTTTTACATCCAGTATTTCGTGGGACAGGGGTATCTCAAGTTTTATATAGGTTTGCTGAAAGGCGGTATAGCCTTTCGAACTAATAGAAATAAGGAGAATCGCCAGAAAAGAAAGAGCAGTGATGACAGCAAAAAGACCAAGACGGCGGAACCTTTTTTCAGCCCGATACCTTTGTTTCAGCTTTTTCTGAATTCTTTCCTGTCCGATAACGGAGTTGTTTTTTTGCATAATGTGAAGTGCTCAAATAGTAAATTTTTACTAAATTCTTTTCCTTATTTACTCGTATTGCTCACGGTATTTACGCACTACAACCAGAGCGATAACATTGAGAATGAGTGTTGCAACAAAAAGAAGCAAACCTAAGGCAAATGCCGCCAATGTTTTCGGACTGTCAAATTCCTGGTCGCCTACCAGTAAAGTAACTATCTGCACAGTAATAGTAGTGACGGTTTCTAATGGATTAGCAGTGAGTCTTGCCGAGAGACCAGCCGCCATAACGACAATCATTGTTTCTCCTATAGCTCTTGAGGCTGCGAGAAGAATGCCGCCAATAATGCCGGGAAGTGCTGCAGGGACAACAACGTTACGGATGGTTTCAGATCGAGTGGCTCCAAGTGCGTACGATCCATCTCTAAGAGATTGAGGAACTGCGTTAATAACATCATCGGAGAGGGATGAAACAAAAGGGATGATCATAATTCCCATAACTAAACCAGCAGCCAGGGCACTTTCTGAAGAAACATCGAGTCCTAATAACCCTCCTGTTTGGCGGATAAAGGGCGCGACGGAAAGTGCAGCAAAAAAACCGTAAACAACCGTTGGAATTCCTGCAAGTATTTCCAATAGAGGTTTAGCTATGGTCCTGAATTTTTTGCCTGCATACTCAGACAGATAGATGGCTGACATCAAGCCGATGGGAACAGCAATGAACAGGGCAATAGCGGAAATCATCATAGTCCCGATGAAAACAGGGACTGCACCGAATGCTCCTGAAGAACCAACCTGATCAGCTCGGATGGCTGTCTGGGGACTCCATTTCAAACCGAAAAGAAAGTCTGTTATCGGAACAGCTTTGAAAAAGCGAATCGATTCGAAAAGGACCGATAGTATGATTCCTAAGGTAGTTAGAATGGCAATTGTAGAGCAACAGAAGAGAACTATTCGGATTATTTTTTCAACATGGTTTCTTGCTCGCTGTTCTGGGGTGATTCTTCTGCACACAATAATCAGAGTAATTAACCCGAGTACAAGGAGTGCTCCTCCCTTAATCCATTTACTTAAGATCTGGAGTTGGACATAGTGGTTGGCCGCAGCGTGCATGATCGCATTTTTCTCGCCAGCAACGATGTTGCCGGTAGCAAGATTTTTAATATCGTTGATAATCAGGCCAAGCTGGTTTTTAGGTAAATTTTGGTAATCAAGAGGAAGATCCGCTATCATCAAACTGCTGATGATAGAAGGTTCTAGCGATTGCCAGACAAGGAAAATGATAAAAGTTGGCAGGCCACACCAAAGGGCTACCAGCATGCCATAGTAAGCAGGGCGGGAATGTAAATTTTTCACACCCCCAATTGGACTGGCTAGAGTTATTGATCTTCGATAGCCGAAGAAGTATCCGGCAATAGAGAGTCCAAGTAAAAGAGAAATTATGAACGTAGTAGACATATTATTTGATTAATTGGATGTCACTAAACTGATTAGACGTTAATTATTATGATCGCCTCTGACGATTTCACCTTCCACCATGTAAATCACTTCTTCGGCAATGTTCGTTGCCCTGTCAGCGATACGTTCAAGGTGGCGGGCTATGAGGAAGGCATTTAATAAACACTCTGGGTGACTTTGAGTTTTTTTGAGTTCTTGTTTGATGTTACCGATTGCCTCTATGAAAAAAGCATCCACATCATCATCCAGAATAAAAATTTTATGGGCAAGATCAACATCACGGTTGATGAGAGAATCAAGACTCAACCGGAGCATGGTGATTACTTTTTCAGACATAATGTCGAAATCAACACCACAGAGAGGGACGATATCCTGTTTTATCCCCTCGATACGTCTTGCTATTTTCTGGGCATAGTCAGCAATTCGTTCCATCTCGTTGTTAATTTTAATGATGGAAATTATAAAGCGAAGATCTCTGGCTACCGGCTGGTGAAGGGCAAGGATTTTAAGACAATCCTCTTCGATCTCAATCTCCATGTCATCGACTTCATAATCAGAGGTTAATATATAATGAACAATTTCTGGATCACGGGTGTTGATTGCGGAACAGGCCTTGCGAACACGGTCTTCAACCATAGATCCCAGGATGAGAAATTTACTTCTCAAGTTGTCTATTTCTTTATGGAAAGTTAAATGCATTATTTTATCTAATTGGTGTTAATCGGTAGACACTCTTTCCAGCGTCGCTTTTTTTTGATTTAAGATTGTCGAATCATTGATCAGGTTACAATACAGCCTGATTTTTATTGTTTTGTTAGAGAAGTGTTAAGATTTGATTAGAAAAAGAGGGTCGGGCTTAAATAAAATTTTTTTGTTATTCGTTACAATGTTTTAACCTAAAAAAATAAGATAAAATCTGCCCATAATTTAAAAAGAGTGTTTAATGCAATATTAATTAAATAATAATAGGATACTAATAATTACTTTTTATTGATTATCAAGATAATGGTGAAAATCAATATAGTTTAAAAATCAATTGACTGGGAATGACATATGGCAAAAGAGCAGATACTCATTGTTGAAGATGATGAAGATATCCAACAACTGGTCAGTTTTAATTTAATCAAATCTGGTTTCCATGTGCTCTGTGCTGGAAATGGAGAACAGGGAATACGCCGGTTGGAAAGCGAAAAAATAGATTGTATTCTTCTTGATTTGATGCTTCCAGGAATGAATGGTATTGAATTTTGCCGTAAAGTAAAAAATACTCCGGAATATTCTTCTATTCCGATCATTATGTTAACGGCGAAAGGTGAAGAAGAAGATATAATTTCTGGTCTTGAACATGGGGCTGACGACTATATCCCAAAACCTTTTAGTCCTAAAGTGCTTATTGCCAGATTAAAAGCTTTATTGCGAAGAAAGGGTGATAGCGGGGAAGCTGAAGAAAATGCTGAAACGATTAAAATACATGAGCTTACAATAGATTCGGGGCGGCATGAGGTACAGGTTGGAGATGTTGAGATAAAACTTACCATGACGGAATTTAGTATTTTGGCGCTTCTTGCCGGAAGGCCCGGATGGGTCTTCAGCAGACAACAAATTATTGATGCCGTTAGAGGCTATGATTATATGGTCACTCCAAGAGCGATAGATGTCCAAGTCTTTGGGTTGAGAAAAAAACTGGGAACTGCCGGAGAATATATCGAAACTGTTCGTGGCATTGGCTATCGCTTTAGCGATTGATCGACTATTCCAGGACGAAATGATCTGCTGAGGATATTCTCCTTACCCCTTCATTACTAAAGAGAAAGACTTCTGTGTTTGTTCGTATCTTTATTCGTTGGCGAACAAACTGTGACAAGTACGAATTTTCTGGTTAAATGCCACCCGGTTAACCGAGCCCCTTTCAAAATCTATTTTCACCTGTCCCGTAAAGCTGTTCTCTTCAAGATCAAGAAGATAGTTTACCAGTTCAAAAAGCTCTTTTTTTTCTTGCAGGGTTTTCTCAGGCGCTTTTTTGTGGAATGGTACAATTGTATTCATGGTTGTCTTGCCTCAAGGGAATTATAAGCAGTTGCTCTAATCTGATGCTGCTTTTCATGAACCTTGTGTGAAAAAGGTTATTAATTTTATTGTCTCTTTTTACAAGAAGATTGTTAGAAAAATATTAATTAATAGTTAGTAGTTGTTGAGATGAATAATTCCTTTTGCTTCTTCTGAGAAACATAGAATTGATCATGAGGGTAGTGAGTGCTAGAGTATATTGCTTGCCAGGTCTGCAAGTTCTGACCTTTCACCTTTTTTGAGGTTGACATGGGCGTACAAGTTTTGACCTTGCATCTTTTCGATCAGGTAGCTGAGTCCATTAGACTGACTGTCTAGATAAGGATGGTCGATCTGATAAATATCGCCTGTGAAAATGACTTTTGTGCCTTCTCCGGCTCGTGTAATTATTGTTTTGACTTCATGGGGGGTAAGATTCTGCGCTTCATCTACAATGAGAAACATGTTAACCAGGCTTCGGCCGCGTATATATGCGAGCGGTTCAATAACAAGTTTTTCCTCTTCCAGCATTTTATTAATTTTTTGAGCACGGGAACTGTTTACGGGAAACTGGTTACGAATAACGCCTAAGTTGTCGAAGAGTGGTTGCATATAGGGTTTCAATTTTGAATCTATATCTCCCGGCAGATAGCCAATATCCCGATTGCTTAGAGGAATAATCGGTCTGGCGAGGAGTATCTGCCTGAAGTTTTTTTGGCACTCTAAAGCTGCGGCAAGAGCCAGAAGGGTCTTTCCTGTGCCTGCTTTCCCTGAGATTGTAATCAGGCTGCTTTCAGGGTTGAGGAGACAATGGAGAGCAAAAGATTGTTCTGCATTATGAGGCTTGATGCCATACCCTGTCAGGTTGTCAATTTTTTTCAAGGTGCTGCTGGCATTGTAAAAGGTTGCCAACGCGGATCCCTGAATGCTTTTTAGGACCAGATACTCGTTTGGTTTGAGAGATGGTTTGAAAGATTCTTTGTCGACTTCCACTTCAAAAGGTTTTTGGTGAAGTTGTTCCAGGAGCTCATGATTAACGTCCTCTACCAGTCTGCATCCTGAATAGAGGTTTCCCAGATCGCTTACATGATCTGTTGTGTAATCCTCTGCCATTAGGCCTACTGATTTGGCTTTCATTCGAAGATTAACATCTTTTGTAACAAGAGCAACTTTGCGAGCCCCGTTTTCTTTTGCCAGATGATAAGCAATGTTTAAGATATGGTGGTCAGGCTTTGTTGAAGTAAAGTTGTTCTGAAGTGCCTGGTGCATGCTCTGCTCCAGGCGTATCATTATTTTACCTTTTTCAGGGCCTATCTGAATGCCGCCGTTAAAAAGCTTGTCTCCGCTTAGTTCATCAAGAGAACGGCTAAAGTGCCTGGCGTGATAATGGATACTCTGATTTCCTTTCTTGAACTGATCAAGTTCTTCAAGAACCGTGATTGGTATGACTATATCATGCTCTTCAAAGTTATATATGCAGGAGGAATCGTGGAGGATAACGTTGGTGTCGAGAACAAAGAATTTTTTTCTACGCGCCATAATTTGTTTCTGCTGAGTAGTTTGTTTTCATGTCTAAAAGCTTCACCATTAATTTCTAAAAGGTGGCCTGGTCCGACAGGACGTGTTGCCGGACCAGGCCGAAGGGGAAAAGGAGTGACTTGGAAAAGTTATTTTCCAATGAGACAGAAATTAGCGTAGTAATATTAGGAGAGTATTTGGATATCGTTAATTTTTGGTAAGCTGAAATCTTAATTGATAAAGATTTTACGACGCAAAAGGCCAGCCTCATGGCGCATTGGGTTTGCCCGCTCCAATTTTTTAAAAAGTGAGAGAGATGCCTCTCGGTCAAGAGGATACAGATCATAGGCCATGGAAAGCAGAGGGTAGTATGCTGCTGAGAAATCAACACTTTTTTTCACTACTTTAAGGAGTGGTTCGCTGATGGTTTCATAAAGATTCATGACGTTTCTTGTCTGTTCAACATCCTTTCCGACATGTAAGAAGCTATCACGGGCAGACCAATAGGCAGCCAATCGTTCCCGTGCGAACATATCTTCCTCCGTAACTACTTCAGTCAGGACAGATTCAGGGTTTGCCGGGGAAAATGTTTTTACCAGGGTCAAAAGTATCTCCTGGGGACTTTCCGGGCGGCCATAAACGATATGAGGGGCCTGGAAAAGTACAACTGGTTGTGTGTCTTTGTTTATAGGGCTGTCGCCAGCAAATTTATTAAGATCCGCGCTTCCTGCCAGAAAAGTGCCTAGCATGCTGTATGTACTGTCATAACCATAGGCAGAGGCCATTCTGTCCAGGCCTTTGTTGCGGATATGTTTTGTGTACCAGTTCTCCGGAAATCTCAGTGGCTTTGTGCCGCCTATTAAAGCTATTATGGGATAGTCCAGACTGTAGTGGCCCAGATATGCCTGGCCGTCTGGAAAGGCCTGCAGGAAAGTTCTGGTAACAACTTTCAACATCGAAAGGTCTAGCTGGTAGAGGGGGAGCCATTGGCAGAATAGACCGCCTTCTGATAAGATATTTCGGATGGCATTAAAATGTTCAATAGTATAGAGGCTGCCGGCGCCATCCCGTGAAGGATGAAACAGATCGGCAATGACAACATCATATTTCTTGTCCGTGGAAATGACATAACGCCTGGCATCGGCAGCAATGATGTGCAGGTTGTCAAACGTGCTCAGGTCTCCTGTTATTTCTTCAAAATGATTCATGACATCAATCACTTCAGGAATAAGTTCCACGCCGTCTGCTTCCAGGCCGGGATAACCGGCTACCGAAGCAAATGTGGCGCCCGTCCCTAATCCAAGGAAAAGGGCTTTTTCCGGTGCATGATGCAGAAGGATAGGCAGGAGGCCTTGCCGGCGATCAGAAAAAACAGAGGTGGTTCCTCCCATTTGAAAATGGTTGTTGACTTTCAAGTGAACGGCGTCGCTCTGATCCTTGACTACTGAAACGGATGCCATTACCCCTTGCCGGTGGTCTACAACAGTATCACCCCCGGAAAGGGATACAAACTGATATGAGTATGGGTTGATTGCTATATAAACGGCAGCGGTAAGAGGTAAGGCGGCGGGCATTAGGGAACCTTGTTTCAGTCGAGTCAAAAGCAGAAGGTAGCCGAGAGCCACAATCAGTAGAGCAATCTTTACCCCAACGGCAGGAAGGAGCAAAGTCCCGATGGGCAGGGAAGCGGAGGCGCTGCCAAAGGTGTTCAGGCACAGGGCTCGTCCTACGCCGCCGTCCGGTTGTTTCAGAGAACGGACGAGGTGGCTGAACGTTGCTCCCATGGAAGCCGTGGGCAATATAAAAAACAGAAAAGATACTGCCAATTCGGAGATAACAGCAGCCCAGAATCCTCCTTCTAGTCTACTCTGAAAATATAAAAAAAGCGGCTCAGCATAGCGCAGCATGAATACAGAGGCAAGGCAGGCGAGAGCGGTCACGTTGAGAAAAAGGTCCAACGTCTTTTTAAAATTTATTTTTCTTGTAGTCCCCTGATAGATTGCCGCACCAATTGCCGTACCAAACAAAAAGGTTATCAGTATTGAGGCAAAGGAGAAAACGGTATTTTCAAGTATCTGGCTGAGGGCCCTGATCATGAGAACTTCAAAGCCTATACCAAGTAGTCCTGTGGCAAAAAGGATAAAATATATTCTAGGCGCCGAGAGTGGATTAGTTGAAACACTCTTCGTAGGACTCACCACAGGTTTTTTGCTATGTTTGAGAAGTAAAACAACCGTTGCTCCGAGAAAATTAATACAGGCAAAAAGTATGGAGGCTTTATTCATGCCTAAAGATGGCACGATGAAAAAAGTAGTAAGGAAAGTGCCTGCCATGGCGCCAAAGATATTTACACTGTAGAGCCCGGCAACAGATTCTCTCCCTTGGCTCTGGCTGAAAAAACGGTCCATGGCCGGAAGTGTTGCGCCCATGGCGGTGGTGGCCGGTAGCAGAAGAAGGAAAGGATACAGGAAAGAAATCAGCCAATGTTTGAGTGCAGTTGGCTCGGTTCCTATAATCGAAGAGACAAGGGGGTTCAATTTCGGGATAACAAGGATCAGAACAAGAGCCCAAAAGCCAATCACAAGCTCGAAAGAACAGTACCAGATCCTCGGTTTGGCGCTCCT
>JACNJZ010000008.1 GCA_014382295.1 Candidatus Desulfobia pelagia
AAGCAGTGGGACAAATACCCCTTTAAAGATTTACGAGCAGCTCGCAAGTGGAGTACCATTGGTTGCAACAAAGATTTATTCACATACTCAGGTGCTTGATAACAAAGTTGCAATTCTTGTTGATCCCACGTCAAAAGATATGGCCCGTGGAATTTTAGAAGCATTGTCAGGTAAAGGAAGTGATGTTACGCTGGGTGCCCAGAAACTATATAATGACAAGTACTCCCGCCCTGTGTATGAAAAGAAAATGAGAAAACTGCTGGGGCTCCTGTCCTGATGTGCGGTATCGCTGGAATCGCAGCATTCAATGGGGTATCTTCGCCTAGTATTCCTCAGCTGAAAGTAATGTGCGACACAATCATCCACAGGGGGCCGGATGATGACGGTATGGATATTCGCGAAGATATTGCTATGGGAATGCGCCGATTAGCAATTATTGACCTTAAGGGGGGGAAGCAACCGATTTTCAATGAAGATGAATCGGTTAGAACCGTATTTAACGGAGAAATTTATAACTTCAGAGAATTAAGAGCAGTCCTTGAAGGGAAGGGGCATGTATTCAGAACTAACACGGATACGGAAGTCATTGTTCATGCTTATGAACAATATGGCGCTGCATTTCCTAAATATCTCAATGGTATGTTTGCCATTGCCCTGCATGACAGCAGACAAAAAAAATTAATACTTGTCCGTGACCATTTGGGTATTAAGCCTCTGTATTATTTTTTTAACAGTAACCATCTTGTTTTTGGTTCTGAAATAAAAGTGCTCCTGGCTAGCGGTCTGGTTCCCCGTAATCTTGATATTGGGTCACTTGATGAATTCATTGCCTGGGAATATGTTCCCGGAGATAAAACACTTTTTAAGGAAATCAATAAACTTAAATCAGGTGAAATGCTGGAGGTAAATCTCCAGGATCCGCAATGCCGCCCACAAATTTATTGGGATGTGCCTTCAGGACATGAGATTACGACTCTTTCTGAAGAAGAATGGTTTGAAAAAGTTGATACAAAATTGCAGGAATGCGTCAGGCGGCAACTGGTCAGCGATGTGCCTCTGGGGGCTTTTCTCTCGGGAGGTGTAGATTCTTCCCTGATTGTTTCGGCCATGGGGCCGGCAAAAACATTCAGCATAGGCTTTGATGACCCGACGTATAATGAATTACCATGGGCCAGGAAAGTTGCTGCTCATCTCAATGTCGACCATGTTGACGAGATAATAACTCCAGATATAACTGAACTTTTTGAGCATCTTGTTTATTTTCTCGATGACCCGATTGGGGATTTTTCAATTTTTCCTACCTATCTTGTGTCCAAAATGGCACGGCAGCATGTTACTGTAAGTTTAAGCGGAGATGGGGGTGACGAGCTTTTTGGTGGATATGAAACATATCTGGCTAACGCAATGGCCCGTCAGTATGCCTGTGCCCCCCAAATAATTCGAGATAAAATCATTGCTCCATGTATTCAGGCCTTACGCCCTCGTTCAGCCAAGAAAGGCTTGGTTAACAAGGCAAAGCGCTTCCTCGAAGGACTCGAACATCCGGAAACTTTATCGCACACCAGATGGCGTATTTTTATTAATAAATCCGGGCGTGCTTCTCTTTTTACGCAGAATGCACATGATGCGATGGAAAAAACTCCATACCAACATATAGAAAAATTATTTAGTAAGGCAGCGAAAAGGCAGCCTCTTAACCAGAGTCTCTATGTGGACGTGAAAAGTTATCTCTGTGATAATATTCTCGTTAAAGTAGACAGGATGTCCATGGCGGTATCGCTTGAGTCCCGGGTCCCTTTTCTTGACCCGGAGCTTGTAGAAATGGCTTTTCAGATACCTGACCATTTTAAAGTGGCTAAAGGCCAAACAAAAGTCCTCCTCAAACATATTGCTGCCAAATACATCCCGAAGGACTGTGTATATAGGCGAAAGGAAGGATTCAGTATCCCTATTAAAAACTGGCTTTGTAATGAACTCCGCCCAGTCATGGAAGATTTGTTGTCTCCATTAAAACTTTCAAGTGATGGTATTTTTAATAACAAAACGGTTGAGCGATTGAAAAATGAACATCTCTCCGGCCGGAAAAATCATAGTCATGTTCTCTGGTCACTTATGGTGTTTCAGGCATGGAAAAAACGTTGGCTGGAGGTGTAACTGTGGCAAAGACACTTGTGACCGGTGCAACCGGGTTTACAGGCCAGGCATTATGTAGGCGACTGACCAGTGAGGGAGAATCTGTAGTCGCTTTTGTGCGGGCTCCAAGCAGGATTGAGATTCTGAAAAATTTTGGTGTTGAATGCCGGGTCGTCAATATTAAAGATGGTGTTGAAGTAAAGAAAAATTTCCATGACATAGACATGGTGTATCATATTGCTGCCGCCTATCGTACAGAGCATACTGACCAGAGTGAATTCCGTGTGGTTAATGTTGAAGCAACCAGAAATCTTCTTGAAGCGTCCTTGCATGCCAAAGTGCGACGCTTTGTCCATTGCTCCACCGTCGGGGTTCAAGGCGAAATAAATGATCCACCAGCAGCAGAAGACTACCGTTTCAAGCCAGGAGATCATTATCAGCAGTCTAAATTGGACGGTGAATTGCTTGCATTGGAGTACGTTAAGAAAGGGCTCCCTGTTTCCGTCGTCAGACCTGTTGGTATCTATGGCCCGGGTGATACACGGTTTTTGAAATTGTTCCGGCCAATTAGTAAAGGGAAATTTGTCATGATAGGTTCTGGTGACTCACTCTACCATATGACCTATATTGATGATCTGATAGATGGTTTCATCTTGTGTGGTACCAAGAAAGAAGCGCTGGGAGAGGTTTTTACAATAGCAGGGGAAAAGTATACGACATTAAAAGAACTGGTGAATGTGATTGCCGATGTTCTCGGTAAACCCCGTCCGA
>JACNJZ010000031.1 GCA_014382295.1 Candidatus Desulfobia pelagia
TTCACGAATGTTGAGGGCATAGACCTTGACGATGATCGTTTCGGCCTTGGCATTGGAATGAAATATCAATATTCACCAGAGATCACTTTTGATCTTGATTACGACCTTGAACTCGCTGAAGACTTTGATTCTCACACTGGAACAATTGGCATGAAATATAAATTCTAATTTTTAACCTTATCTCAAGTCAAATATAAATAAAAAAGCCGGCAATCTTAAAAAGTTACCGGCTTTTTTATTTAATCGACCAAATTCATTTACACCAATCATTTTTTCTTCCAAGTTCTTGAACAAAGATGTGGCTTAAAATCTCTTTTGAACAAATGTCTTCATTTTATTCAAAAAAATCTCCTTACGAAATTTTGCCGCATGTTCTTCACAACTATACCGCATAGATTGAGCCTTTTGAACTGTCATTCCTCTGACTGCGCCTACAATATCATCTTCTCCAGGAGGTGATGAAATAAGAATACCCGTCCTGCCATCTAGAATAGTCTCACAAAGCCCCCCTTCTTCCACACCAATCACAGGCTTCCCTGCCGCCATTGATTCTATAGGAGACAAACCAAAATCTTCATCCTTTGGAATATAAATAGTGGCAATAGCATTCCCTATCAATTCAAGCAAATACTCTTCCTCAACCCAATCTGTAAAAATTATATTATTGCAGCCATGGGCCAGCTTTTTCAGCTTGGACATTTCACTGCCCCCTGAGGCAACAATCAGTTTTTTCTCTGGCATTTTCACAAATGCTTTTACGATCAAATCAACCCGCTTTAAAGGATCCAGCCTTGCTGTAGAAAGGTAATATTCCTCACAGCCACGCCAGGAATATCGATCAACATTACATGGCGGAAAGACCACAACAGCATCCATGCCAAGAAATTTCTGTATCCTTTTCCTGACATTTTCTGAATTTGTTATAATAACGTCCATCTTTGCCAGGGCATCCTCATAACGAGGCTGCAAATAACGAATAAACGATTTGAGTAAAGGCCTATAGCAAAAGGGAAGTTGAGAAAAATAAAACTCTTTTTGATCATAAATGAAACGGGGAGGGGTGTGGCAGTAATAGACGTTTAGACCCTTATGAGATGAATTCTTTACTGCAAGAGGGGAATACCAGCCGCTATAAATAACTTTATCATATGTAGACAATAATGCTGTTTTATGCGAAAAAGCATACCCTAGAAGACATTGCCTCAGTAGTGGAATGGTAATATTTCGAGATAGGGGGAATTGATTCTTCAGAGAAGGGAAATCTGCAGAAAAAATATGGGAAGTGGCTTTAAACCCATAAATAAGATCTGCCTGGAGTTCTTTGGCCAGCAATAAAGCAAGCCGGCCTCCGCCCTCTGCATTCTCAAAATAATCATGCAGAACTGCTGTCTTCACGTCTTCTTCTCATGAAATCGCGATATGCTTTTACCAAAGGTTGGATAAGATACCATTCCTGTCTCAAAATAATAATTGCCAATTTCCCAAGAAAACGAAAAACCATAACTATAGGAAGAATATTTTTATGATGAAGGTGAGTATACAGAAGAGTACTTAAGTTTTCATGATAACTGGATATAACTTTTTTGCCTTTATTCTTTTCATCTGCAGAACCAACAGACTGACTCACCTTATGTTCAACTATACTCTCCCGACACCAATAGAGACTATATCCTTTTGCCCTTGCTCGTCGACAAAAATCCAATTCTTCATAAAAAAGAAAAAAATCCTCATTGAACAATCCACATTTTTCAAAAACCTCTGTACGAACGAAAAATGAAGCCCCATAAATATAATCTATGGGGGGATGATCCCGAACAAATAAGACTTCTGGCAATGAATGCCCACCTAATACTGGTCGAAAAATTGTTGTGAGTGGATTGTATCTCATTCCTCCCGCACATTGAATTCTCTCGGGGGCAGAATGGTAAACAACAGTACTTCCGAAAATTCCAGCTTTTGATTGCCGGACACAGGAAAGTAATTCCTTCAAGCTGTCTTTTGCAACAAGTGTATCATTATTTAAGACCCATACAAAATCGAATTGTTCCTGCGCAAGAACATAACTAATTCCAACATTATTCCCACCAGAATAGCCTAAATTAGTAGAATTTGTTATGAGAATGAGCCTGACTACCTTATCAGTTAAACGAGAAAATATGCCCTCATCACCATTTATCCTGAGAACTTTTTCTCCTTTAGAGACAGCCCACTGCAGAATTTTCTCAACAGAATCATCTGTTGAACCATTATCACAAACAATGATTGAGTCTGGGCATGGCATAGTTGCCGTCAGAGAATCCAGACACTCCAATGTATCACGCCAATTATTCCAATTAAGAACAATCGCACAAACTTTTGCTGAGATTATTTTCTTTGAATCTAAAATTTGTTTTGCCAATCAGCTATACGTTAATTGATAAATAGGTTACTCAAACCGCCCCAACAACCGACTCACCCGAACCGCTTTTTCAGAATCGAGCTTTGGAACAATCTTGGCCACCTGATCGGCCTTCATTGCCCTGAGAATTCGGGAAACGTTCTCATCAGACATCTGATCCAGGAGTGGACCCAGTTTAGAAGCACTCATTGTGCTGTATACTTTAATCAGGTTCTTGAAATCAGCATCCTGAACCTGTTTTATTTCGGCTAATTTTTCAGAAATTTCCTGCTGCAGCTCAGACAATCTGACCAACTTAGCGTCAATTTCCTTTTGCAGCTCTCCATTTTTCTGTTCACGAAGAACAAGCTCTTTTTCCTTTGCGTCGACATTCTTCTCCCTCTGCTGAAGAGTAGAAGCGAGTTCCATGCTCTCTTGGTTGACGCTCACCGGCTTATCAGCTGCCCAGAGAAGAGACGCGCCACACAACAGGAGAAATGAGAGGATGGAAACACATACATATTTTTTCTTTTTCATATCACGAATCATAATTTGTTTGCCCTGCCATAACGCAAAACCACCTGCTCATCATTTTCAGTTTCTTCTTTTTTTCTCAGGACAGCCAGGTAATCCTTCATCTGTTTTTCCCGGATAACCTCGACAATTTTCCTTTGCTGCATTGCCCCGGAAAGCTTTTTTCTCGCCTCATCAACTACCTGCTCCTGTGACTTCACAGTATTTTGCTGGACACGGATCTGCTCCTCTTTTATGCGTATCGAATCCATAAAATAGCCAAATCGTGCCCCGGATAACGTTTTTTTCTTACACTCTTCAAATTCAGCAATAATGTCCTGCCGCCGGGACTCCAAGTCAACAAGATGTGTTCGATGCCCATTCAGCATCATCTGTTCCCGGGTAAGTCGGAACTGAAGCTGTTCTTCAAGGTTCTTTCTGACCGTCAGTACAGACTCTAATTTGAAATGAAAAGGCATTTTTTGATTGCGGATTTTAGATTTCGGATTTCGGATACGATCATCACCACTTTACAATCACTGCATCAACTCCAGCAACCTGTCCCGGCTTTCCTCCAGAGAGACCTTTTCATCGACATCCTGCTTGAGATAGCCATTAAGGCTGTCTATCATTTTTATGGCCTTGTCAATCCTGGGGTTCGTCCCTTCAGCGTAGGCGCCTATATTAATGAGATCTTCAGAACGCCGATAGGTGGAAATTACTTCCAGAAAACGATGAGCCGCGTCATTGTGTCGTTTTTCAACAACATCAATCATACAACGGCTGATACTCCCCATTACTTCAATGGCCGGATAATGTCCCTGGCTGGCCAAATCCCGGCTCAGGACAATATGACCATCAACGATAGACCTTACAGCATCGGAAATGGGTTCATTAAGATCATCTCCTTCAGCCAGAACTGTAAATATGCCGGTAATACTGCCCTTGCCTTCACAGGTGCCGGCACGTTCCAGCAATTTAGGAAGCTGACCAAAAACAGAAGGAGTATAGCCCCTTGATGTTGGCGGCTCTCCAATGGCAAGCCCTACCTCCCGGCTTGACATGGCAAACCGGGTTATGGAATCCATCATCATGATAACATCGCGACCGGTATCACGATAATATTCAGCAATTGCCATGGCAAGATAGGCCCCACGCATGCGGACAAGGGGCGGTTGATCGGATGTTGCCACCACAACAACAGAACGCGCCAGCCCCTCTGGGCCAAGATCACGTTCTATAAAATCTTTTAATTCCCGGCCCCGCTCACCAATAAGGGCAATGACACTGACATCGGCGGCGGTGTGTTTGGCAATCATTCCCAGCAGGGTACTTTTTCCCACCCCGGAACCTGACATGATTCCTATCCGCTGCCCTTTTCCCAGGGTGAGCATACCGTTTATCGCCCTGACTCCGACATCAACCGGTTCGCTGATCCGCTCCCGCTCCATGGGGTTCAGGGGTTCGGCATATAAAGGATACGGCTTCCCCAGGGGCAGAGGTCCCTTGCCGTCCATGGGATTGCCCAGGCCGTCAATAATACGCCCCAACAGAGATTCTGACACCTCCACCGTAGGTTGTCCACCGACCAGGCGCAAAACACTTCCGGGTTCGACCCCTCTCATTTCCCCGAGGGGCATAAGGAGAACGCGGCCTTCTTTAAAGCCAACAACTTCAGCAGGGATTTTTGATTCGCCCCTGAAGACATCAACTTCACACATACTGCCCACAGGTATACCCGGCCCCTTGCTCTCAATAACCATACCGATCACCTGATTCACCCGACCCTGGATGGAAACAAGCTTTTCGTGGGTAGCTGCGTGGATACCTTGGGAAATATTCATTTACAATTAAGAAGAGAGATTATCAGCTCTGGCAGAATATCAGGCTACTCTTTGTTGCCCTGCTCAGATCCATTCGCTAAACCGGTTTCATGCATCGCCGTTTCAACTGCTTTATCAACTGCCGCAAAAAGTAAATCCCGGGCATTTTCATAGGTAGCATCTATTTCGCCAAAATCCGTTTCCAACAGACATCCTCCCTGGCTGATCGCGGCATCTTCAACAAGCTCAACCCTGACATTTGCAGGGAGAAGCGATGGGTCTTTCAACGCAGCCTGTTTGAGCAGTTGAAAATCATCATGATGCAAACGCACCTTTACCCGCGAATTTTCTACCACATAGCCAAGGGCCTTCTTCAAACTGGCCTGAATAACCAGTGGATTCATTGAAACTTCGTGATGCACGAGCCTTTCCACCATAATTTTAGAAAGAGTCAGCATCTCATTTTCATAAATTTCACGAATCCGGCCACGCTCTTTCTCTAGATCAGACACAAGACTGACTGCGAGGCCGATCCGCTCTTCAAATTCTTTTTCCCCGGCCTCCTGCCCCTGGCATCGGCCTTCGTCAAAGCCCTTTTTGAACGCTTCCTCTTCAATGCGTTTTCTATCGGCCTCGGCCTGCTGCACAACTTGCTCTGTTTCCCTGCGAACAGCATTTCTTTTCCGGGTCAGATCATCGAGAGATTCGTATCTATCTTCATCACTGGTGGCCGCATGCAGGAGAGACTCGTAGGAAACAAAATGAGGTCCCCTCTCCTCCTTCTTGATATTTTTTAAAAAATCAACAATATCAGACAAATTCGTCCTCTCCGCCGCCACCTGCCAGCAGCTGCACCTTACCTTCCTGCTCCAGCCGTTTTGCAACTTTTATGATTGCCTGCTGGGCAGTTTCAACATCCTTCAAACGGGTTGGCCCCATAATCTCCATATCTTCCTTCAACATTTCCACCGCCCTGGAAGACATATTGCCAAATATCTTATCCTGTAATTCATCTGAAGCCGTTTTCAGGGCAAGCTTCAGATCATCTGTGGATACCTCTTTCAAGATAGACATGATACCACGATCATCGACACCCATGAGATCTTCAAAAACAAACATCAAGCGGCGAATCTCTTCGGCCAGGCTCTCTCTCTGCTCTTCCACTCCTTCCAGTATCTGGGCCTCAAGTGCTCGATCAGCGTTATTCAGAATTTCGGCAACGGCCTCTACCCCGCCCAAACGCTGACCTTCCAGACCTTCAACGGAAAGCAGTTCTTCCTGGAGCACCCGGTCAATATCAACGAGGATCTCCGGGCTAACCTTGTCAAGCTCAGCCATACGCATAACGACCTCAACCTGAGTCTCTTCCTTCAGTTCGGCAAGAATCGCCGCCGCCTGACTTTGCTCCAAGACGGCAAGAACCAGGGCGACAGTCTGGGGATGTTCATTCCTTAAAAAGTTAACCAGAATTTTGGGCTCAAGCTTCCGTGCCTTGGTAAAGAGAGTCAGTCGCCAGTCTGATCGAATATCATTTAAAATATCGCTGGCTTCACCTGCGTTTAATGCTTTTTTTACTGCGTTCTCGAGCAAATCGTCACCGGACAGATAAATCCCATCACCACCTTCATCGGATCGAAATTCACTCAACAGGGAGGCAATATCATTGCCATCGACCTTATCCATTTTAGACATCTGACGGCCGACGATTTTTATTTCATCATGATCAAGACGTTTGAACACTTCAGATGTAAATTCTTCACCCAGTGTTAGAAGAAAAACAGCCGCCTTTTCAGAGCCTGTCAGGTTATCTCCACCCGCATCCTTTTTCTTTGCGGCCACCTTACGTCTCCTCCCTCAACCATCGCCTTACAAGATCTGCCGCTCTCTCGGGATCACTCTGTGCCAATTTGTAAATCCGCTCTTTATCCGTCATCGCTCTTGGTTTTAAAGATAAATCCTCCTCTTCATCCATAACAGCACCACCGGCTAACTCTCCAACCGGCCCCTCTGCTTCTGATAAAAACTTCTGCTCAGAAATCAATCTGACAACAGGTTTCACAATAAAGAGAAGAAACGTTCCAGCCACAATAAGAAGGATCAACGGCATGGCAACTTTTTCAATTAAAGCACTCCACTTCTCCATTTTGTCCGGCTTCGGCTCAACAATGGAAGAAATGTGGAAAGGCATACTCACCACTTCCACCTGGTCACCACGCTCTTCATCATATCCTATGGCATTCTTTGTCATCTTCATAAACCAGGCAATCTCCTCCGGGCTTCGAGGAACATAGGTCCGGGTCATTTCGCCATCCTTGCCTTCAACCTGATCATACGTTCCATCCACCATAACGGCAACAGATAATCGCTTCACCCCACCTGAAGCGCCCTGAACCCGTCTCGTTGTCCTGGTTATCTCATAATTTCTGACCACATTATTCCGGCGTAGACCAGCCGCTCCACCACCTTCACCTCCGGCTTCGGTAAATGTTGCCAACTGCCCTTTGACACCAGGGATGCCTCCGGCAGACTCGCCTCCACCGTCTTGCTCCGTCAGAAGCTGCTCACTGCGAATAACCTGTCCGTCCGGATCATAATTTTCCTCTGTCATCTCTTCCTGACTGAAATCAATATCAGCGGTCACCCTGGCGGAAGCCCTGTCGAAACCGACCACTTCCTCAAGCATGCTCTGAACTTTCAGCCGCAGAGTTTTTTCAATCTTCATCTGGTATTCAAGCTGTGTTGCCGACAATAACGAGTCTTCATCTCCCTCCTTGCGATAAAGAAGATGTCCGGCTGTATCGACAACAGTAATATTTTCAGATGACAGACCGGCAATAGCACTTGCCACGAGATTGACAATGGCCTGAATTTCATTACCGGCTAATTTCTCTCTGCCAACCATGGTCAGGCTAACTGATGCCGAAGGAGGTTTGGTGTCTTCAATAAATACCGATTCCTTCGGTGTGGCAATATGCACCCTGGCATCTTTAACCTGGCTGAACTGTCTTATGGTCCTGGCGAGTTCACCCTGGATAGCGCGCTGATAATTCAATCTCTGAACAAAATCCGTGGTGCCAAGGCTTGACTTGTCAAACAGCTCAAAACCGACACCTCCTCCTCTGGGCAGCCCCTGTCCGGCCATACTCAAACGCATGTCATATACCTGACCTGAGGGCACGAGAATTACTGTGCCACCTTCAGCAAGCTGGTACGGGACATTCTGTTCTTTGAGTTTCGTTACAACGGCAGAAGCATCTTCCGGCGTAAGGCCGCTGAAAAGGACACTGTTATTCTGCTTCCCTCCCATAAAAACGAGAGAGAATAACCCTCCGAGCAGCAAAACGATAATGCCTGCGGCAACAATCTGCTGTGTCAGAGTAAGTCTCTTGATTATTGCCAGAATCTGGTTAAAAATTTCTGTTGGAGAGGCCATAGTCTTTAATTACGAATTAGAAATTAGAAATTAGGAATTATTTATTCATAATTTTTTGTTATTTAATCGGATATAAAAAACGAGGAATGTTACTTTAAGAATTATAATAAGCAAACTGACTGCCATTCGTAATTTCTCATTTCTCATTATTACAACTGTATTCTCATGACATCCTGGTAGGCCTGGATAGCTTTCTGCTGCATTTTGGTCATCAACCTGAAGGAAATGCCGGCTTTTTCAACGGCTATCATAGTCTCGTGGATATTTCCATGCTGACCGGTGACAAGCCCCTCACGGAGTTGCTCTGCCTCCTGCATGCCCTTATTTACCGAATCAATGGATTTTCTCAAGACATCACCAAAACCGGTATCCCCATTGCCGTTATTTTTCTGCTCAGGCCTGGCAACTGCTGCCTGAGAAACAGACTCCAATGGCACCATTTTCATACACTCTTCTCCGAAAATTTCATATTATTATCCCGGTTGCTTACCTGCTGATATCCAATGCTTTCATAGCCATACTCTTTGCTGCTTCTATAGCGGCCACATTCGCTTCATACCCCCTTCGAGCACTGATCAGATCAACCATCTGTTCCGGGATATCCACATTGGGATACTGCACTATTCCTTCCTCATTAGCATCGGGATGTGAGGGATCATACACTTCCTTAAAGGGCTTATCATCCTCTACCACTTCGACCACTTCAACTTTCCGAAGCCTGGCAGATGCCGCATCAAGACTTTCCTGAAAACTTTCCACCGGCTGAGCAGAAAAAACAACCGATTTCGCCTTATAAGGCCCCCCTTCTATGGTACGGGTGGTATCAACATTGGCAATGTTCATTGCCGCAACATTCAGCCGAGCTCTTTCAGCCTTGAGCCCGGAGCCGCTTATATTCAAAGAGGTTAAAATATCCATTCTTATTTCCCGCCTTCATCAATAGCGTATTTGAGACCTTCAAGTTTCTTGGTCATCAAACGTGTTGTCACCTCATACATCAACTGGTTTTCCGACAACTTCATCATCTCTTCATCCAGGTCCGGCGGCCTGTTTTCACTGGAAAAATCCCGCGCTCGCCCGACCTCAACCGGATCCAGGGCCATATGCTTTGTATGCGTCCTTGCCACCTGTCCGGCATTATTTCTGACCGACTTCATGACATCCTCAAAGGAAAAATCCTGAACCGAGTATCCCGGAGTCTCAAGATTTGCGATATTAGACTGAATAAGTCCCTGCTTTTCCATGCGTACATTCAGCGCCTGCTCCAGAAGAGGCAGACTGCCGCTGAACAATTTATTAATGGGCATTTTTTTCTCCTTAATAAAAATTCGACACTGCATTAGCCAGCTTGCAAAATATATGCCTTCAAGAGAACACCCTGCCAACAAGGGAAAAAAGAGGGTACTATGAGGGGAAAAACAAAGTGTGGAAAAGGGGCTAAAGCGAAGAAAAGAGCGAACTAATCAATAACACCCTGGTTTCTGTATTCCTGGAGTTTATTGCGCAGCGTACGAACACTTATCCCAAGCCTCTTTGCCGCATGTGTCCGATTATCGTCAGTTTTTTGAAGAGCCTGTAGGATCATTTGACGCTCTGTATCTTTCAGGGGAATAATTTCCTGGTCCCCGGAGGACACCGGGATTACTTGAGGATAGACTCCCCCTGGGGCAATTCTTTCTTCAGGGGCAATATCATCCCAGAAATCCCAGGGTTCAAATTCTTCAGTAAGCGAAAGAAGCACTGCTCTCTCGATGACGTTTTCCATCTCCCGTACATTTCCCGGCCAGGGATAATCGAGGAAACGGGATTGGGAAGCTTCCGACAGGATCTTCATCTTCTTATGATACTGTTTCGAAAACTTCTTCATAAAATGATCGGCCAGTTTTAAGATATCATCCTTGCGGGCTCTTAATGGCGGAAGAGGTAATGGTATGACATTTAAACGATAATAGAGGTCCTGTCGGAAAGTGCCTTCATTGACAGCCTCGGCAAGATTTCGGTTGGTTGTCGCAACAACATGGACATCAATTTTGACCGGGGCCTGCCCTCCCAACCTGTCAACCTCTTCTTCCTGCAGAACCCGAAGCAGTTTAGCCTGCAGATGCAAGGGTATTTCGCCTATCTCATCAAGAAGCAGTGTGCCTCCATGGGCCAGCTCGAATCTTCCTTTTTTACTGGAAACGGCCCCGGTAAATGCCCCCTTCTCATGGCCAAACAATTCACTTTCCAGAAGCCCCTCTGGTAAGGCCGCACAGTTCAAGGCAACAAAAGGTCCTTTTTTTCTATTGCTCTCATTGTGCAGATATCGGGCAAACATTTCTTTACCTGTACCGGATTCTCCCAGGATAAGAACAGTTGCTTTACTGGACGCCACACTTCTTGCTTTCTGCATCAGAACTGCGAGCTTGTCATTACTCCCTATAATCTCACGCTTCTTCTGCTCCTGCTTTCTATCAACAACAGGAGTTGTTTCTGTATTTTTTGGTACGGATGCCTTGCTCAGCTCCCGGGAAACAACATCCTCAAGCAATTCAATGGAGAGCGGTTTCAGCAGATAATCTGCAGCGCCATATTTCAATGCTGCGACAGCTGTCTCAACGGTAGGATGCCCTGTAATTATAACAACAGGCAATGACGGATCATGTTTCTTTATCTTCTGAAGAAGTTCCAAGCCGTCAGCCTCGGCTGTTGCCATGTCAGCTATGACCAGATCAAAACTGGAGAGCTGAATCATATCCATTGCCATCAGACTTTCAGCAACGACAACATCATAGCCGTCACGACTGAGAACCTCATACAGCAGAATACGCACTTCCCTGTCATCATCTGCTATTAAGATTTTTCTGCTTTGCGGTGTCATCTAAGAACCGGCTCCAGTTCAGCCAGGGATTTATCTATTTTTGCCTGTTCCAATCGTTCCCGGGCAAGCCCCTGTATCGTTGCATCGCGACCGTTGATCGCTTTTTCAAGATAGACAGCCGCCTCTTTTTCCTCACCCGTCTTAAGAAGTGCATCTCCCATATACAGATGAACAGACTGCAAAACCGGCAATTCAGCGACCAACGGATTCTCCAGGACTTTGCTGTAAGCCGCTTTTGCCTGGATGAAATTGTTTAGATTCCGATAGGTATCTCCAAGGTGTATATACCAGAAGATTTCTCGATCCTGTTTGAGCCAAGTTTCTTTTCCAAATCGGTCCAGCGCGTTTTCGGCGTCTGCTATTTTCTGCCGGTCAAAGAGCAGGCGAAGATAATTTTCAGCATATTCTGCTCTCCGTTGCTCTTCTGGATGACTTTCAACGGCCATCTGATAAAATTCCAGACCATCTTCAGGCCGTTGCTGGCTTTCTCTCAATGCACCGCTCAGAAAATATATCTCTGCAATAGCCGGATCATTTACATATATTTTCCTGAGGTATTTTAAAAGTCGCTGGGCAGATTTTAAATCATTGCCGGCCAGATACGTTTGTACCCGGTGAAAATAGAGCTCCATTTTTTCATCGGCAGTTAAAGAGAGACCTAGGGCACGATAATAGACAATGCTTGCTTCTTTCCATAATGACATTGATTCCAGGGCCCTGCCGACGAGGTACAATAAACGGCCGCGCTGATATCCTTTCACATAAGGATACTCATCCTGATAGACCTGATACACTTCTTCATAGGTCTGCTGGTCAAGCAGAGACTCAATTCTGTTTTCGAGTATATGTCCCAGTATGTCATGAATATCTTTTTTCTGACCCGGATCTGTTTCATAACGCAAATAGGCCTTCCCAAGAACATATGCCTGATCAAACTCTTTCCGTTCCCAATGACGCTTGACAAGCTCATAGCGGGCATCCTGACTGAGGGGATCCGCGTAGTGCTTATCGAGAACATCCTGAAATGGTTTATCGTTCTTGCTGGATGCAAGCTCTTCATGCTTTTCTTTATCTCCATCTTCCGGACTACTTTCCGGCTTCTGGGCCAGCCTGAACAGGCTGAGAAGAACGAGCTTCTCCTCCTTGTCACCTTCCAGGACTATCTGGTTGTAAAAATGATGTGCAGCTGTAATATTGCCTGCCTTTAAATAACTCTCGGCCAGCTCAAACAAAACTTCGCCCCGATACTGACCCGGACCGGAAAGATTGAGATAATGAAGCAGATTTCCCCGGCCCTCCTCCTCATTATTTACTCGCAGGCTTGCTGTCCCGGCAAATCTCAGTATTTCAGGATCCTCCACATAAAAGGAAGGATTATGCCGGAGAATCCTCTTGTAGATACCAAGGGCATCATGATACTGCCCCTGGGTAAAAAAGATATGGCCCTCGCCAGCCTCTCCCCTGAGACGGTCCTTGATATCAACACTGTTTCTCAGTTCTGCATAAACGCCGGAGGCCTCATTAAATCTTTGAATCTGAAGCAGGCTACCTGCCTTGAGAAAAATAGCCTTGCCGGCTTTATTCCCGGAGGGAAAACGTTTCAGATAAAGACTATAGTAGGTGATGGCCTCACGGTGATAGTTCATTTTGGAATAGGCGTTTGCCACCTCAAAATAAGCATCGGCCAGCTTTGCAGATTCAGGATACTCAATAGTAAAGGAACGGAACAGCTCCATCACCGCATCCCATTCCACATTCGGAGATGACAGTGCCAGCCCTCTGTACAAAAAAGCTCCGCGCCACAGAGCTTCCTCTGCTTCGGCACTTTCCGGGTACCTTTTATAATAGGTCAGAAACTGTTTTGCCGACTCTTCGTCTTCTCCATTCAAAAAAAGCCCCATGGCCTTATCCCATAAGGCTTCCTGCTGAAGAACTACAATCTCCCCTGCAGAGCTCTTTGGCGAAGAATTCTGACCATATGCCGATGACGCACAGAATATACCAACCGCTGCCATACAAATAAAAAAGACGTAATAAGCCGGGAACGGGCGATTGCATTTGGCACTTAAAACCATCTGTTATCCTTCGACCTCTTTTTTGACAATACCGGTCCGCTTCATTTTTTCAAGAAGTGTTGTCCTGTTGACATTGAGCAGTTTTGCCGCCCTGTTTTTCACCCAGTTTGTCTGGTCAAGCGCTTGGACAATCAACCTCTTTTCATAATCAGCCACAACATCACTCAATGAAAATCCCTTCTCAGGAATTTCAAAAACTTCCTCTGTTCCATGACCTTTCTGGAAAAACCGCTCAGGAAGATCCTCAAGAGTAATAATATCTCCCATGGCAAGGATGACCATCCGCTCAATGAGATTTTCCAGTTCTCTGACATTACCCGGCCACGAGTACTGAAACAATTTCTCCATCACGTCTTCATTGATACCCTGAATATTTCTTTTTTTTGTTTTATTGAATTTATGAAGGAAATTTTCAACCATCAGCGGAATGTCGGTCGATCTCTGGCGAAGGGAAGGGGTATAAATAGGGATAACCCGCAGTCGATAATACAAATCTTCACGAAACTTCCCTGTCCTGACATCCTCTTCAAGATCACGATTTGTTGCCGCGACAACCCGAAAATCTGAAACAATTGTTTTGGTCCCGCCAATCCGCTCAAACTGCCTTTCCTGTAGCACACGAAGGAGTTTAACCTGGAGCATGGGACTCATTTCCGCAACCTCATCCAGAAAGACGGTTCCGCCGTCAGCCAGCTCAAAGCGCCCCATACGGGTTCGAATCGCATGGGTAAAAGCACCTTTCTCATGACCAAACAATTCACTTTCCAGCAACTCACTGGGTATTGCGCCGCAGTTTACCGGAATAAAAGGACCGTCATGCCGGTCACTGTTAAAATGAAGAGCCCTGGCAATCAACTCTTTACCGGTACCGCTTTCACCATGAATGAGTACAGTGGTGTTTGTATCACACACCTTCTCGATCATTTTAAAAACCTGCAGAATCGGCTTACTTTCACCGATTATCTCAGGAAATCGTGTGGAAAAAGATTCTTTTTGGCCAGATGCCTGTTTAAATTCTGACACTTTTCACCTTATATTTTTTTTGTTTATAAAAAAGCTTTGTTGATTGCGCATTGTATTTTCTCTATATTTTATTATAAGGATTGGACAGGCTAACCATTTAACTTACTGATTTATCAGAATGAAACATTTTATGCCGACTAACGCATGTCATAGTTCTGGTATACAATATCCTCTCGAAAGGTGTCAATTTTTTTTCACCTCTAAAACACCGTTTGACAACTCTATATTCGCCTGATAGAGAAAAGAAGCAACAGAATGTAATCACGGCCTTTCTTAACACGGCAGACCAGGAACATCTGGGTAACGAATATAGGCAACCTTGAAAAATTGACTTTTTGCTCGCTAGCGGTGTCATTGCCAAAATGAAAAGTGCTCACATACCTCAGTATGCGGAGTTTATGCCCATGTGGGTGCTTTTTAATTTTGTCATTCCTTGCTAGCAAACAAAAATCCTAATTTTTCAAGGT